>NZ_JAHBDR010000049.1:0-274384 GCF_019956575.1 Pseudomonas sp. A-R-19 | reverse complement strand
TTGGCCAGAAGCCGAAGACGGCTTCCACGAATAGGCCTAATACATAGATGCAACGGGGCAGCGGTTTTTCAAAAGCGGGTAGACAGTGGGGGCGAGTCCATACATAGGAGCTGGCTTGCCAGCGATGGTCGTTAACGATTACGCGTGTGACCTGGATAAACGCGGCGCACTGGAGTCCATCGCCAGCAAGCTGGCTCCTACAGTTTGCGTTCACATCATTTCGACCGGGACGCGGTCTCCTGTAGGAGCTGGCTTGCCAGCGATGGTGGTTAACGATTACGCAAATGAACTGGATAAACGCGGCGCACTGGAGTCCATCGCCAGCAAGCCGGCTCCTACAGTTTGGCGTTCACATCATTTCGACCAGGACGCGGTCCCTTGTAGGAGCTGGCTTGCCAGCGATGGTCGTTAACGATTACGCGTGTGACCTGGATAAACGCGGCGCACTGGAGTCCATCGCCAGCAAGCCGGCTCCTACAGGTATTTGCGTTATCGGTGTTTCCCGGGATTGCGTGAAGTGCTTTTTTACCGTCTGTTCTTTTTCGAGCGCCGGGCATTCAGGTATTCAAAAGCAAACGAGGCAAAGCCGAACAATCCGATCATTGAAATGATCATGATTCCCAACTCTGAATTGTGCATGTTGATCTCGGGGTGAAGGGTGAGCCGGGAGCATAAGGGGTCAATTGCCTGGCTCAACGCTGCACTACGGTTTCTTTATTCGCGTCGCAGCATCTATACGCAAAAGATACGAGCGTCCAGGCGATGGGGTCAGCGCTTAGCGCGAACCTACATCATCAGCGATTTCCACCAGTGCCCACGTGCAGCCTGCGTACTTTGGATCTGCTGCATGCAGGGCAACGCTGCTGGCTGAGGGGAAGGGCGCACCGTACTCGACGAGCATCTCGAAATGCCCCTCAATGACTTGTTGAACCATGGTTATTGCATCTTCCAGATCCTCACCGGCGCTAAAACAGCCTGGCACATCCGGGACTTCCACGCCCCACGCCTGTTCGTCGTCGCCCATGGAAATCGCAATCGGGTAAAACATGTTCATCGTCCTCCATGGAAAAGGCTGATGGGGGTATGAAACGCAAAGGGCGCCTTGAAAGCGCCCGATGGGTTGTCAGGCAGGTTCTGCATCCATGCGTCGAGCAATTACATCCAGCACATCGCAACCGTCACGCAATGGCACGCAGCAGAGTAATGCGAAGTCGCTCAGCACGACCGCGTCAGAGGTCAGGTCGCCACGCATCGCGAGGTTTTCTAGAAGCTGCGTCACGGCGCGAATTCGGTAGCTGGCGGTGCTGAGCAGGGAGTGCAGGGGTTGTGTGGTGTTGACGAAGAGCGAGGGGAGATCGTCGGCGTTGCTGGTTAAAGCCATGAATTCTTTCATGAGTGATTCCTTGAATTAAGGTGAACTACCACTCAGTGTCGCCAAACAAAGGGTGGCAGCTATACGCGGGTTGGCGAACCGGGACAAGGCAAACCGGCAGACCCTAGAGTCTCCCACGCACAGCCGCCAAAAAAGGCAGATGAGTGCGTTCAGAAACGCTCCGAGATAGCTCGGAGGTTTCTGTGCTTTGCCATCGAGTCGCCAAACCCGACACGCCATTTGGGCGCGGTCGAACTATAGGTCTCATGACAAAGCCACAGCAATGCGCAAGTCTACGGACTATTCCCAGTCTCGTGTAGGACGTTGCTTTTTCTCGTGTTTATCTCCGTTGGGCCCTTAAAAGTGGGCCTTGGCACTCACGTTGGCAGGCACATCACCAAATTCCGCACACAAAAAAACCGGCCACTTGGGCTAATGCCGATCAATTAAGCCGAGACACTGCACCTGTGGCGAGGGAGCTTGCTCCCGCCGGGCAGCGAAGCGGCCCCAACAAATGGGCCTGCTGCGCAGTCCAGCGGGAGCAAGCTCCCTCGCCACAGAGTTCTACCGAAGATCACTCTTCACCAGCCCCCATCACTCGATCCTCAAACGCCGAACGCACTGCATCCACAACACGTTGCGCCATGCGCTCATCTTCAAGTATCGGGTACCCTTTTTTCAGCTTGCCGGAGACCTTCCAGCCGTTTTCCTTGATCGAACGGATGAGGCGATTGGCATCCTGATCCGGCATCTCGATCACTTCTTTGAGTTGTTCCTGCGCTCGCTGAAAGATCACCAACACTCTGGCCTCATCTGCCATCTCCGTACGAATCGTATGTTCGACAACGCGTGCGGTGTAGAGAACGTGCTCGGTCAGGTCCGGGTATCGCCAGGCAAAGCTCGCGTCTACGTATTCATCGAAAATGAAATTGCTAAGCGTCCCGTCCTCGTAGGTCACGAGTTCGCCGAACCGATAGGCTGCCGCGTACCGGCGCATGAACGGTCGTGAGAACACTTCAAGCGTACGATCGTAGCCGGCCCTGAAATCGATAGAACTGGTGATCGTGGCTGACACGGGCAGGATCACTCCGTCAGGCACTGCCTTGTCCCGTATCAAGGTGTCATTGATCAGGAAGCGATGAATCCGGCCGTTGCCGTCACGCATGGGATGGATGTACACGAAGCCGAAGGCAAGCACTGCGGCGCGTGCCACTGACTCGGCACCACGTGTTGCGACCTCGAACTCGTTGAGGCCTTCCAGCAGGGGAGCAAGATCTTCAAAGTGCGGGGCAATGTAATGCACGATGTCTTCGCGCATTGTGGCTTGTCCCACGAAGACAGGGGAGCGCCGCAAGCCTAGTCCGATGGCATCGTGGCCCAGAATGCCGGCTTGCAGGGATCGAAGGGTGTCGTTGCTTAATGGGGCTTCAATATGGCCGCAGTGCTGGGCAATGACATGCGCAAACCGCTGGATGCGATCGGCCTGGTCGGCTTCCTTTTCGATGAGAAAGCTCGCGCGCGATTCCTTGAACGACAGCCAACTGGCCGTTCGCATCAGGATGTCGGCACCAAAGGCTTGATCCAACTCATCCAATGCGGCGCGCAGATCGAATTGCAAGGCCTCCCGCACTGACTCTGTACGACGAACCAAGGGGCAGAACCGGGGTGTCCCCGGCAGATTGTTATTGATTCGCCATCGCCGCGTTCGCAACGACTCGCGACGAGTCAGGTAGTTTTCTGGTGAAAGTACATCAACATAGGCGCCATTGGTCACATCAGGCACCTCCAGGCGTTCCCCTGTCAGCCATTCGTAGAGGAATCCTGTGCGACGGGCATACTGGCCAAAAGGCTCCCGTCGACACCAGTCTTCAACAGGCTGCGGGCCTATGGCCGCAAACAGGCGAGCAAAGAACTCGAGATGAATCTCTTCGTACTTGAGACCGAACTCGAAATGCCCTGCGAAATCGTCTGCAGGGCGGTAGCGTGGCGGATACCTGTTCTCCACGTTTCCGGCACTTTCACGGCTGACACGTACGGTGCCGATCATCGACTGTACGCGCAGGGGTTGTGCCAATGCGATGTTGTAACGGTTCGCGAGGGTCTGGAATCCGACTTGCATTGACGAAATCCTTTACGGGGACAGGAAAAACGCTAACAGGATGTCAGTATTGTGGCGAAACGATAATTTCGCTGGTGGAAAAATACTAATGCTGGATGAAATTTGATACTGAATTCGTATTTTTGGAGAAAAACGCTAACAGTTTTTAGAGTAGTCGCTACAGCCGCGAAAGAATGTAGTCACCGATCACCGGAAAGTGACCGACCAAGCTATCCACAAATCCGACGCCATCAAATCCCGCCCACAAAAAAACCGGCCACTTGGACCGGTTTTTTCTGTCTACATCCCCCGTCAAAACCACCCTGACGTGAGACCAAAATCTGATTGGAGCGGGTGAAGGGAATCGAACCCTCGTTATCAGCTTGGGAAGCTGGAGTAATGCCATTATACGACACCCGCTCAGAGCGGTGACTTTGTACCAGATGTGCGCGTGGAAATGAAGTTTTTCTTTGCACCAGACGGGTTTAGCGCAGGTGAAACCAAGTCCGGACCGCATGACGGTCGATCGCGGGCAAACCTCGCGCCTGCACAATACGTTTAATTCAGCAGGGCGGGGCTTGCTCGCGATGGCGCTGTTTCAGATGGACAATGCATGGTGGTCCTGGACGTAGTGGTAACGCGGTCGGCTTTCATGCGGTGCCGGCTTCAGGAAGCCCATCAGTGCATTGCGGCTGTCCCGGCAAGCGGCTTTGTGTTCCATGTCGAGAAAGTGCCCGGTGGCCTGCAAGGTAGTGAAGGTGGCGTGCTGCACGTGATTGGCGAACAACCGGGCGCCATCGGCGGCGGTGTATTCGTCCCATTCGCCGTTCATGAACAACACCGGTACGTTGATTTTCTCCGCGGCTTTGAAAAAGCACTGGCGATCACTTTGCAGCAGGTCGTTGATGTGGAAGTGCATCTGCCCGTATTCATGCTCGGCCAGGGAACTGACGTGCCGATAATTGAAGCGTTTGAACAACGTTGGCAGGTGCTTGCCGATGGTGCTGTTCACCAGATTGCCTACCCGGTCACCGTCCCGGCTGCCGAGATAATCGACGCCGCGCTCGAGATAATCGAGCATGTGCGAGTTGATTTCCGGGGAGAACGAGCTGATCACGGCTTTTTCGATGCGCCGTGGCCGTTGCGACAACGCGACCATGGTCGCCGCGCCACCCCAGGAAAACGACAGCACGTGTTCGGCGGCGAAGTGGTCGATCAGCTCAAGAAGGATCTGCCCTTCGACTTCCTTGGTGAGCATTTTTTCATGCAGGTTGTGGGCTTTTGACCGGCCCGCGTAGGGCTGGTCGTAGCAGACGACGTTGAACTGCGGATGGAGGTTTTTCACGGTTTGTGCAAACGACGCAGTCGTGGCCATCGAGCCGTTGACCAGGATAATGGTCTTCTCTGCGGCGTCTGCGCGATAGAACTCCGTGTAAACCCGATACTGACCCTGTATATCCAGCACAGCGATTTCTGGCCTCATGTCATAAGACTCCTGGCAAGCGGGTATGCGCGCAATAGAGATTGCACGAGCTTTGTGACAGGTAGGCATACGCCTGGAATTTGAGAGGCCCATGTCGATCCATTGCAGTCCGGTCGACGGGTATTGTTATTGGCGGGCAGTCTGCCGGATGAGGCCGGAACCCTTGGGTTCCTACCGGCAAAAAGTTTCTTAGAAGTATGGGGTGACTCGTCGGTCACATTTCGGCCGACGTCCTGATTCAAGCAGGGGTCACGTCATCGCGCAAGTGCCGTTGGTAAATTGTTCGACAACTTCTGCTGAATGGTCGGTGGCTTAGATCAATCCGATCTCTTCATCGGTCAGTGGGCGGTAGTCGCCCGGTTTCAACGCGTCGTCGAGCACCAGCGGCCCCATGCGCTCGCGGTGCAGGCGCATGACCTTGTTGTTGAAGTGGCCGAACATGCGCTTGACCTGGTGATAACGGCCTTCGACGATGCTCAGGCGCGCGGACTTTGGCCCGAGCAGCTCTAGCCCGGCCGGTTGCGTGGTGAGGTCTTCGAAGGCGAAGTACAGCCCTTCGCTGAACGTGATCGCGTATTCGGGGCCGATGTCCTGCTCGGTTTCGACGTAATAGACCTTGGGCAGCTTGGTCTGCGGTTGGGTCAGGCGCCGCGACCAGCTGCCGTCGTTGGTGATCAGCATCAGGCCAGTGGTGTTGAAATCCAGGCGTCCGGCGATGTGCAGTTCGTCCTTGTCCGGCTCGTGGATCAGATCGAGTACGGTGGGGTGTTGCGGGTCTTTGGTGGCGCTGACGCAACCGGCGGGCTTGTGCAGCATGAAGTGGCGCAGGGGTTTGCCGACTTGCAGCACATCGCTGTCGACTTCAACACGGCTGAATTCGCGGACTTCGCTGTGCGAGTCGCTGACGATTTTTCCGTCAATCCTGACGCGTCTTTCCACCAGCAACAGGCGCACCTGCTTACGGTTGAAGCACGGCAGGTTGCTGAGGAATCGGTCGACACGCATGACTTACGGATCTGTGAAGAAAGGGGCGCGCATCTTACTTGATCGATTCGGCCGCTGCTTGCAACTGCGCCTCGACTTCGGCGCAGCGCGGGCACAGGCACGAGGCGTTGCGCAGTTCCACCGGCAGCGCCTGGAGCACCGCCGGGTCGATGCTGACGCCGAAGCACCAGCAGGCGCGGTCGGCGGTTCGCGGGTCGGCCAGGGTGCAGTCGTTGGGCGCGCCGCAGGCGGGGCAGAGGTCAGGCGGGTTCATGGACGGAGTGAGACATTTCCACGCAGGTTCGGTTACGGCCACTTTGCTTGGCCCGGTACATCGCATGATCCGCCCGCGACAGCAGGCTGTGCAAGGTGTCATCGGGCTGCAGGGTGGTGAGGCCGATGCTGACGGTCACGTGCAAGGCCTGCTCGTTGTAGGCGTAGCGCTGCTGTTCCACGTGCTGGCGAATTTTCTCGGCAATCATCAGGCCCGTCTTGCCGTCGGTGTCCTTGAGCAGCACGATGAACTCTTCACCGCCCCAGCGGCAGACGATGTCGGAATGCCGCAGGCAGCTTTCCAGATCCCGGGCGAAGCCGATCAGCACCTGGTCACCGGCCAGGTGGCCGTAGGTGTCGTTCAGGGCCTTGAAGTGGTCGAGATCCAGCAGTAACGCGGTCAGTGGTTTTGGCTCGCGCTTGGCTTCCTGCATGGCCTGCGCAGCCAGCAGGTCGAAGCCTCGACGGTTGGGCAGTTCGGTCAGGCTGTCGAGGATCGCCTGGGCGTGGATCTTATCCTGATAGCGTTTGACCACCCGGTTGAGCAACACCAGCACGGTCACCGTGACCAGCAGGCAGATCAGCAGGTTGAGGTACAGCGACTGGCGGATTTCACCGAGGGCACTGTCTTCGCGTTTGTCGACGAACAGGTACCAGTTCAGCTCCGGGATAAACCGCACGTTGAGGAAATGTCCCTGGCCCTGCGCGGAGTATTCGTAGCTGCCGCTGTGGGGTTTGGGCAGTTGGCTGATCAATTCCTTCATGCTGTCGAGTTCACCGAGCTTCTGCCCGATGTGCGCGCCCTGCGGGCCTCCTTCGGCTCCGGTGAGCACCAGGCGCCCGAAGTTGTCGACGAAATACACGCTGCGCTGATAACGCTGCTGGTACTTGTCGATCAGCTTGATCACGGCGTCGACGGTCAGGCCAACCCCGGCCGCGCCGATGAATCGGCTGTTGTAGTCGTAGACCTTGTAGTTGATGAAGAAGGTCAGGTTGTCCTTGTTGGCGAGGTCCGGATCGACGTTGATCTCGTACGGATCCTTCATGTCGCGCACGCGAAAGTACCAGGCGTCGCGGGGCTCGGTGGCCTTGACCTGTTTGAGCACACCCTTGGCGTGGTAGTAGGTCAGGCTGGTGTTGGAGACGAAGAACGCGGTGTAGGCGCCGTAGTGAGTCATGACCTCGTTGAGGTAACGGGTCATCTGGTCGGAATCCTTTTCACCGTTGACCACCCAGTCGCGCATGAAGGTGTCGCGGGCCATCATCGAGGAAATCAGGATCGGCCTGACCAGGTCTTTCTGGATTTCCGAGTAGACGGTGTCCGACGTCAGCGGCAGTTCGGTGTTGACGATGTTGTCGCGGATCGAGGCTCGGGAGGCGTAGTAACTGAGAAAGGAGGTAGCGAGAAAGCCTGCGCCCAGCAATGCAACCAGCGTGAGGACCAACGAGCGTTGAGAATACAGCGGCGAGCGAAGCGGCATGGCAGTTCCATTGGCAGGCATCCGATGGCATGCATTCTAAGGGTAGTGCGGGGAAATAACTGCTCCATGTGCGCCGCGAATGGTCGTTCCTATGTTCCACGGAGGTTGCGCGTGGTCCCTGTGGGAGCGAGCTTTTGTGGCGAGGGGGCTTGCCCCCGTTGGGTCGCGAAGCGGCCCCAATGCCCAGGCCCGGTTTGTCTCAGGCAAACCGCATGGCAGGATTTGGGGACTGCTGCGCAGTCCAGCGGGGGCAAGCCCCCTCGCCACAAGAGCGCTCCCACAGGGTTGAGTGCGTTTAAGCCAGTGTTTTCAGATACATCCGCCACCCGCCCATATGACTGATATTCACCGCACCCTCCAGTCCATAGGCCTCGCAGATAAACCCGCTCTCCCAGCGACCGTCCGCCAGTTGCACCTTGCCCAATCCCAGTGGCGCCGGAATCCCGGTCAGGAACGAACCCAACTCGCTGCTCGGCAACTCCCAGACTTCCACCGCAATTGCCACGCCGCCATCCTTCACGCGGACCATGCCCGGACGAAACGGCGGGCCGCCGGCCAGGGCATAGAGTTGATAATCCGGCGAGCTGAAGGTCGATTCCAACAAGCAGGCGCCGCGCTGCTTGAGCTGCCAGTTCAACGCCAACCCGTCCAGATGCGCACCGCAGACCACCAGCCGCGCCCGATCATGACGGGCAACCGTCGCCGGTGCGGGCGCGGCCAGGCCGTGCTGACGCTGCAAGGCATCCGCCACGCTCAACAGATACTGGTCGGTAAAGGCTCGGCCAAACAGCGTCACGCCCCATGGCAGGCCGTTGTCCATGAAGGCGCTGGGCACGGCGACGGCGGCGTAGTCGAGCAGGTTCATGAAGTTGGTGTAGTAGCCCAGTTCCGAATTGCGCAGCACCGGTTCGGCCTTGAGCTGCGCCAGCGTCACCGGGCGGCCGATGGTTGGCGTGACCACGCAATCGAGGCCTTCCAGTGCCTTGTCGCACAGGGCTTTGAGCGCTTGCAGGCGGTATTGGGCGCGGAAGGTTTGCACGCCGTCGACGCCAGGTGCCTTGGCCAATACGGCGCGAATCACCGGCAACACGGCCTCGGGATTCTGCGCCATCAACTCACCGGCCACGCTGTAGCGCTCGGCCACCCACGGGCCTTCATAGAGCAAGCGGGCCGCCTCCAGAAATGGCGACAGATCCAGTTCCACCGCTTCGCCGCCCAGGGCCTTGAGGCGGTCGATGGCATCACCGAACAACAGCGGGCCTTCAGGGCAACCGAAGAATTGCAGGTCCTGCGCACGCGGTACGCCGAAACGGAAGGGGCGTGGTGTACCGAACGCCGAGCCGTCGTTCCACAGCGGGTTGCTGCGGCTGTATTCGTCCCGTGGATCGAGGCGTGCGGTGAGCGCCAGCAACTGGCTGGCCTCCCGCGCCGTGGCGGTGAAGGTGGTGACGCAATCCAGCGTACGACAGGCCGGTACCACGCCGGCCGTCGAGATCAGGCCCTTGGTGGCTTTCATGCCGACCAGATTGTTCAACGCCGCCGGCACGCGCCCGGAGCCGGCGGTGTCCGTACCCAACGAAAAACTCGCGACGCCGAGTGCCACCGCCAGCGACGAACCGGCGCTGGAACCGCCCGACGGATACTCCGGCAACACGCTGTTGGGGCAGGCGCCGTAGGGTGAGCGGCTGCCGTTGAGCCCCGTGGCGAACTGGTCGAGGTTGGTCTTGCCCAATGGAATTGCACCGAGGGCCAGCAGTTGTTCGACGATGGTCGCCGAGCGCTCCGGCACGTAGGCAAATGCCGGGCACGCTGCCGTGGTCGGAATGCCCGCCAGGTCGATGTTGTCCTTGATCGCGAACGGCACGCCATACAGCGGCAGGCTGTCGGGGTCGCGACCGTCGAGGGCGGCGAGGTAAGGTTCCAGCTCATCAAAGCTGAGCAAGTGGATGAACAGGTGATAGTCCGGATTCAGTGCCGCGGCTTTGTCCCGCAGGCTCGGCAGCAGTTGCCGGGGCGTGAGGCTGCCGTCGCGGTAGGCACTGCGCAGGGCGTCGAGTTGCAGATTGATATTCATGGTGTCGGTCCTTTTCAAAATGGGCTCAGTCGAGTTCCAGCACCACGACGCGCTGTCCGGCACGCACCGCCGAACCCGGTTGCACGCGAATCTCGCGCACCACGCCGGCCATCGGTGCGAGCAGGGGGATTTCCATCTTCATCGACTCCAGGATCACCAGCACATCACCGGCGTCGACGCGGCTGCCAGCCTCGACCTGGACCTGCCAGAGGTTGCCGGCGATGTGGCTGTCGACGCTCTGTTGACCGCTGGCCAGCGGCGCCTCTTCGGACGCTTGCGAAGCCGGCTCCTCACTGTCGAAATGCGCCTGGCCACTGGCGATCCAGCGTTCGCGTTCGGCGTTGAACGCCCCTTGTTGCTGCGCACGAAAAGCGCCGATGGATTGCGCTTCCCGAGCCAGGAACGCCTGGTAATCCACCAGGTTCAACTGACTGTGCTCAATGTTCAGGTCGAAGCGCCCGAGGGGGAAATCCCGGCGGATGCGCAGCAGTTCATCGGCGCTGACCGGGTAGAAACGGATCTGGTCGAAAAACCGCAGCAACCACGGTTTGCCATCGAACGCGGCCACTTCGCGGTAGCGGTTCCACATCTGCAGCGTACGCCCGACAAACTGATAACCGCCGGGGCCTTCCATGCCGTAGACACACATGTAGGCGCCACCGATGCCCACCGAGTTTTCCGCCGTCCAGGTGCGCGCCGGGTTGTACTTGGTGGTCACCAGGCGATGACGGGGGTCGAGCGGGGTGGCGACCGGGGCACCGAGGTAGACGTCACCCAGCCCCATCACCAGGTAGCTGGCGTCGAACACCGTGCGTTGCACTTCATCGAGGTTCGGCAGGTCGTTGATGCGACGGATGAACTCCAGGTTGCTCGGGCACCATGGGGCGTCCTTGCGCACGGTGGTCATGTATTTCTCGATGGCCAACTGGCACGCCGGATCGTCCCAGGACAGCGGCAGGTGAACGATGCGCGAGGGTACTTGCAGGTCCTTGGCGGCGCACACGGCGTCCCATTCGCCGGCGACGATGCCGAGCAGATCGGACAGTGGCAGTTGTTCGGGCTGGTAGTGGACCTGCAGGGAACGGATGCCGGGGGTGAGATCGATCACGCCGTGAAGCTGTTTGCTTTCCAGGGCTTGCATGAGGGCGTGGGCGCGAAAGCGCAGGACCAGGTCGAGTTCCGGGGCGCCGATTTCCAGCAGCAAATGCGTGTCGCCCGACAACCGTGCAACCAGCCGCGTGTCCTCCTGTCCAATATCCAGCACTACAGGCGACACAACCCCCTGTAGGAGCCGGCTTGCTGGCGATGAAGTTGTCGCGGTGTCTGCCAGGGCCCCATCGCCAGCAAGCCGGCTCCTACAAGGGGGGTTCCATTTCAGGGCGAGGTCGCGGGCGGTCTGGAGATCGACGGGGGAGAACTGCACCTTGTCTCCAGCCTTGAGCTGCCCCAACTGCCAAAGATCCGCCTCGATCACCGTCACCGGGCACACGAACCCGCCGAGGCTCGGACCGTCCGGGCCGAGGATCACCGGCATGTCACCGGTAAAATCCACCGCGCCGATCGCATAGGGATTGTCGTGAATGTTCGACGGGTGCAGACCCGCCTCGCCACCGTCGGCGCGCACCCACTCAGGTTTCGGCCCGATCAGGCGCACACCGGTACGGCTGGAGTTGAAATGCACTTCCCACTGCGTGGTAAAGAAGGTGCCGATGTAGTTTTCCGTGAAGTATTCCGGGGCGCCGTGGGGGCCGTAGATCACGCGAATCTGCCGAACTACTGGCAGCTCGGTGACCTGCTCTTCAGCCAGTTGTTCGCCGGCACTGCGGTCATTCAGGGCTGGCAGGTGCAACACATCACCGGCTCGCAACGCGCGACCACCGTGGCCGCCAAACTGGCCCAGGGTGAAGGTGCTTTTGCTGCCCAGATAATCCGGAACCTGCAGGCCGCCGCGCAGGCACAGATAGCTGCGCGCGCCCGCACCGGCAATGGTGCCGAGGCTCAAGGTGGATCCTGCGGCGACCAACAGCGCAGTGTTCATCGGCACAGTTTCGCCGTTGAGCAGCAATGGAATCACCGCGCCAGTCACCGCCACCACCGCCGCGCAATTGAAGCGCAGCAATGGCCCGCTCATGGTGATTTCCAGCGCCGCTGCGCCTTCATCATTGCCCAGCAAACGGTTGCCCAGACGCAGCGCGCGACTGTCCATCGGACCTGACGGCGGTACGCCAACGGCCCAGTAACCGAGACGGCCGGGGTAGTCCTGAACGCTGGTTTGCGTTCCGGCGCTGAGCACCTCGAAGGTGTTGGCCTGATAGACCAGGCCTTCCAGGCAACGGGTCCACGGCTGGCCGCTGGCGAAAGGCGCATCCAGCAGAATCTGCCGCAGGTAGTCGCGGTTGGTTTCCACGCCGTAGAGCAGGCTGGCACCCAGCGCTTGATGCAGATCCGCAGTGGCTTCTTCGCGAGTCGGTGCCCAGCAGATGACCTTGGCGATCATTGGATCGAAGTACGGCGGGATCTCGCAGCCCGCCTCGACCCAGGTGTCGATGCGCAGTTGAATGCCATTGGTCGCCGGGAAATCCACGGCGGTGAGCAACCCCGGGCTCGGCTGAAAGTCGCGACCCGGATCTTCGGCATATAACCGCGCCTGAATCGCATGACCTTCTGGTTTCAAACCCGACATCAGATCGCTCAGCGGCGGCAGATCACCAGCGGCCAGTTGCACCATCCAGCGCACCAGGTCGACGCCCCACACCTGTTCAGTGACACCGTGCTCCACCTGCAAACGAGTGTTCACTTCAAGGAAATAGAAACGCTGGGCATCGCTGTCGAATACGAATTCGACGGTGCCGGCGCTGCGGTAACGCACCGCTTTGGCCAGTTGGATCGCTGCCGCGCACAGCTCATCGGCCATGCCCTCGGGCAGGTTCGGCGCCGGGGTTTCCTCGAGGACTTTCTGGTTGCGCCGCTGTACCGAGCAATCGCGAACGCCGAGGGCGATCACTTCGCCGCGTCCGTCGCCGAACACCTGCACTTCCAGATGGCGGGCACGCTGGATGTACTTCTCGATGAACACCCCGGCGTCGCTGAAGTTGTTCTGGCCCAGGCGTTTGACCGCTTCGAAGGATTCGCTCAACTCGGCGGCGCTGCGGCACACGCGCATGCCAATGCCGCCACCGCCAGCCGTGCTCTTGAGCATGACCGGGTAGCCGACCTGTTCACCGGCCAGCAGCGCAGCGTCGAGGCTGTCGAGCAGTTCGGTGCCTTCAAGCATCGGCACGCCGTGTTGTTTGGCCAGGGCGCGGGCAGTGTGCTTGAGGCCGAACACCCGCAGTTGTTCAGGGGTCGGGCCGATGAAGGCGATGTCGGCGGCCTCGCAGGCTTCGGCGAACGCGGCGTTTTCCGAAAGAAAACCGTAGCCGGGATGGATCGCCGTGGCGCCCGTGGATTTGGCGATAGCGAGGATTTTATCGACCGCCAGGTAAGTGCCGGCGGCCGCGCCTTCACCGAGGCTGTGGGCCTCGTCGGCTTGCAGGATGTGCAGGCTGGTGGCGTCGGCTTCGGAGTACACGGTAACACCCTGCACTTGCAGTTCACGCAAGGTGCGCAGGATGCGGCAGGCAATGGCGCCACGGTTGGCAATCAGGACTTTTTCGAACATGGCATAACCCCCGGAGGCGATAGCGCATCAGCCTCGACTGGGATGCGGGCCGTCCCGCAGTTTTTCGAAATGCACCGGGGTCGTCCCCAGTGGCAGAATCAATTCGCTCAAAAACACCGCCGACCCCCTGTGGGAGCGGGCTTGCTCGCGAAGAGGGCGTGTCAGTCAGCGTTGATGTGTCTGATACACCGCTTTCGCGAGCAAGCCCGCTCCCACATTTGAGCAGCGGTGTTCTTATTTCTTGAGGCACTGCCCGGATCTGGCCTGGCACAGGGCAAACAACCAGCGGCGCAATCTCGGGAATTTCAGTTCCATACCAGTAGCTCCGCAGGGGTCGGGTTGTAGGCGTTGCACGGGTTGTTCAGTTGCGGGCAGTTGGAAATCAGCACGATCACGTCCATCTCGGCCCGCAGGTCGACGTACTTGCCCGGTGCCGAGATGCCGTCTTCGAAGGTCAGCCCGCCGTCGGCAGTGACCGGCACGTTCATGAAGAAGTTGATGTTCGGCCCGATGTCGCCCTTGCCCAGGCGGCCGTCGTGCACGCAGGCACGCAGGTAGTTGTCGCGGCAGCTGTGCATGTAGCGTTTTTCCAGGGCGTAGCGCACGGTGTTGCTCTCTTGCGCGCAGGCGCCGCCGAGGGTGTCGTGACGTCCACAGGTGTCGGCGACGATGGTCAGCATCGGCTTGCCGAGGTTGGAATACAGCACGCTGCCGGTGCTTAGGTACACGCTGTTCTGCCGACGCAGGGTGCGCTGTACGTCGTAGCGTTCCTTGGGATTGGCGACGCTGTAGAACAGGGTATCGACCGCCTGGTTGCCCTCAAGATCGAGGATGCGCAGGGTCTGTCCGGCCTTGACCTCCATCAGCCAGGGTTCGCCGGCGGGAATGGTGGCGCGGTAGACGGCCGTTTCAGGCGACTGTGGAGCGGTGGCGATAGCGAGTGACATGGCAGCGATCCTCAGGCGAACAAACGGTCGGTGTTAATGAAGCCGCGCTCGTTTTCCGGGCGCGAGGTGCGGCAGTGTTCGGCGACGCTGGCGTCGGCGTTCATCCAGCTGAGCTTCAGCGGTTTCGGTGCATATTCCGGGGACGGGTCCATCGGGTGCTGCAGGGCGGTGAGTACCACCAGGGTGGCCATCGGCGCGTACAGCTCGATGTAGTCGCCGGCCCTGGAGTTGCCCTCGACAAAGTGAAAGCGCCCGGCGTCATCGACGTTCACGCGACTGAACAGGTTGAGGGTCATCAGCAGGTCGGACAGGCCCAACCCCCATTTGCCCAGTTCCACCAACAGGTTGTCGGTGCCGTTGCGGAAGAAGCCGTTACGCAGTTCCTGATAGCGGCCGGCGCCGTATTTTTCTGCCACTTCTTCAGCGCAGAGTACGCCGCCGAGACTGTCGCTCCAGCCGCAAGTGTCGGCGGTGATTGCCGCCAGTACGCGCCCCATGTCCGAGTACAGGCAATGGCCGGCGGTGAGCTTGGCGGTGTGTTGGCACTTGAGGCTGTCGGGCAGGTTCAGGCGCTCGGTTTTTTCATTGGCGTTGAGTAGCGTCAGGCTGACGTTGGCGCCGCCGCGAATGTCGGTCAGGCGCAGCAGTTGGCCGCGCTTCAATACGAAAGAGCGATGGCCGCCGCCCGGGAGCATTTCTTCGGCGAAGGGCGGGAACAGTTGAGTCGAATCTGTCATTTTCAAAATTCCTCTAAGCGATACGAAGCGTGCCCGCCAGTTGCAGCGGCAGGGCATCGACGGCGGCACGGCTGGTGCGGCGGTCGCTGTTCAAAGGGATGTCGTAGGTGATGCGTGCGCCATAGGCACCAGGGGCGTGCGGGTCGAGACGGACCTTGTCGAACACCAGCAGGCGCGTGCCGAGGCTGAAACCTTCGGACAGGTCGTGGGTGACCATGAACACCGTCAGTCGGGTCTCGCGCCACAGCTCCAGGAGCAAGGCGTGCATGTCTTTGCGGATGCCCGGATCGAGGGCGCCGAACGGTTCGTCGAGCAACAGCACTCGGGGCTTCATGATCAGCGCCTGGGCGATGGCCAGGCGTTGTTGCATGCCGCCGGAGAGCTGCGCCGGGTACTTGTCCAGCGAGTGGCCGAGGCCGACTTTGTGCAGCAGCACCGAAGCCTGTTCGCGAGCCTCTTTTTTCGCGCTGCCGAACAGGCGTCCAAGCAAAGGCGAGCGGGGCAGTTCGAGGCCGAGGGCGACGTTGTCCAGCACGCTCAAGTGCGGGAACACCGAGTAGCGCTGGAACACCACGCCACGGCTGGCATCCGGTTCAGCAGTCAGCGGTTGGCCGTCGAGCAGGATCTCGCCACGACTGGCGCGCTCCTGGCCGAGCAGCAGGCGCAGGAAGGTCGATTTGCCGCAACCGGACGCACCCACCAGGGTGCAGAACTCACCTTCGTTGACGTTCAGGTTCAAGCCTTCGAGCACCACCTGATCGGCGTATTGCTGCCAGACGTTCTTGACGGTGATGAAGCTCATTTGGCCGCTCCTTCATACCAGGGGAACGCGCGGCGGGTAAGGTGCTTGAGCCCCCAATCCATCAACCAGGCGAGCAGGGTGATCCACACCACGTAGGGCAGGATCACGTCCATCGCCAGGTAGCGGCGCACCAGGAAAATCCGGTAGCCGAGGCCGTCGGTGGAGGCGATGGCTTCGGCGGCAATCAGGAACAGCCACGCCGAACCGAGCATCAGGCGCAGCGAGATCAACAGCCGTGGCAGCAGTTGCGGCAACACCACCCGCAGCATCAGGGTCCAGGTAGACGCGCCGAGGGTCTGGGCCTTGATCAGCAGCTCCACGGGAATTTCCCGGGCGCGCTGTTCCAGGTCGCGGGCCAGCGCCGGGGTGATGCCGATGACGATCAGCATCACTTTCGACAATTCCCCCAGGCCGAAGACGATGAACAGGATCGGCAGGATCGCCAGCGGTGGCACCATCGACAGCACCGTCAGCAAGGGCGACAACGGTGCACCGAACAGCGGCAGGGTGCCGGCGGCGATGCCCAGGCACAGCCCGGCCAAGGCGCTGATGCCCAGGCCGATGGCCAGGCGCTGCAGGCTAGATGCCGTGTCCTGCCAGAGCAGGTATTCGCCGGTGCGGGTGTCGGCCACGAACGCCAGGCGTTTAACCGCATCGGTCATCTGCACGGCGCTGGGCAGCAGCTTGTCGTTGGGGTTTTCCGCCAGTCGCTCGGCCGAGCCCATGAAGTAGGCGAACAGCACCAGGGCGAACGGCAGGATCACCAGCAACAGGCGACTCGGGCGGTCCGGGTGACGGTTGATCAGGCGCATGGCCAGTTCTCCTGATTACAACTTGGCGTCGGCGGCCATCTGCACGTAGCTCGGATCGAAGCGCAGCTTGAGGTTGCCCTTGTCGCCGCTGGTCACGCCGTTGGCGAAGGCCATGCCGACGGCACTGGTGTCCTTGGCGCCCTCACCCAGCAAGCCGTGCTGGAAAGAGAACTCGGCGACCTTGCGCATGGTTTCCGGCAGTTGCTTGCTGGTGGAAAACGCCAGGGCTTCGTTGGGCGTCGCGAACAATCTGGTGGTGTCCAGTTGCGCCTGGAAACCCGCCAGGTCAGTGCCCGAGGCCTTGGCCATGTGTTCGAGTGCGGCTTTGCTGGCGGCGTTTTTTGCGTTCATCAGCTCGACCACTTCGAACCACGCGCCAGTCAGCGCCTTGCCCAGGGCCGGGTTGTCTTTGAGGGTGGTGCTGTTGACCACCATCATGTCCATGATCTCGCCGGGGATCTGGCTGGAATTGAACACCTCGGTCACCGCAGGCTTGGCCTTGATGTCCGAGAGCATCGGGTTCCAGGTGGTGACGGCGTTGACCTGTTCGGTGTTGAAGGCGGCCGAGATGTCGGCGTCGGACGTGTTGACCACTTTCAGGTCTTTCTCGGTGAGGTCCACCGAATCCAGGGCCCGGGCCAGCAGGTAGTGGGAGACAGAGAGCTCGACCAGGTTGACGTCCATGCCCTTGAGGTCGGTGACTTTCTTGCCTTCGCCCTTGAGCACGATGCCGTCGTTGCCGTTGGAGAAATCGCTGACGATCAGCGCAGTGCTGTCGACGCCGCCAGCGGCCGGAATGGTCAGCGCGTCCATGTTGGTCATGGTGCAGCCGTCGAACTGGCCGGCGGTGTACTGGTTGATCGATTCGACGTAATCGTTGAGCTGCACCACGTCGATCTTGATGCCGTACTTCTTCGCCCATTTGTCGACGATGCCCTGGCTGCCTGCGTATTCCCAGGGCATCCAGCCGGCGTAGATCGTCCAGCACACGCTGAAGTGATCTTTCTGGGCGGCCTGGGACGAGAGACTCACGAGGGCTGCGAACGCAGCGGCGAGCAGGGCGGGTAAACGAAGCTGGGACATGGTGGTTCTCCAGTTGATCAAGGACGGACAGGACGGCAGCGGCACCGCTAACGGTGGCTTGTCTCCCGGGCTTTTGTCCCGCCGTGTAACCTCAACTGGAGGTCGCCAACTCTCGGACCAGTCACTCGCGATTGCGAGCCGGAACCCTAGTCAGCCATTGCAAATTGTGGTGCCGCGAACCTGTAGTGACTCCTGCACTGTTTTGTTAAAGCGAGAGGCGTGCCAAGTCGGCCCAAGCGCTCTAGCGTGGGCAACTGGGTGGTCAGCGGGATTGAGCAGAAGGGCAGGCTGCCTTGTGATGGTGCGCAGGTGCACCGCATTGGAACGTGTTCGCCGCTGATCCGAAGGTGGGTGCGGCATAGCACTTGATGCGGGTTTGCCAGTCAAAACAGATGTCAGCCGGTCTGTGCCGACTGCTGTCACTGGTCTTTACGGAGGCCGCCATGTTACGTCGATTGTTGTTGGGTGCAGTGCTCGGTTTTGGATTGTCTGGCTGCTACTACTACGACGGTCCTGCCGACGACTACGGGGGATCTTATTACTCCCCCGGTTACTACTCGCCTTATTACTACGGTTACTACGGCCCACGTTATTACGGTGGTTATCGCTCCTATTACTACGGGGGGCATGGTTACTACCGTGGCCACGGGTATTACGGCGGTCACGGCGGCGGGCATCACGGCGGTGGCCACCGTTAATCAGGGCGTGAATGGATGAAAAACCTTTCATCGGGCAGATGTTTCTACTTGTTTCAGGAGCGCACCAGATTGCGAATTCGGTGTCTGATCTTTCGACAGTCACTGAATATTTGACTGCCGCCTGCCAGCGTCGCTGGTGTGGCTCACTCGCGGTCCAGGAGGCCGCTATGTATTGCCGAATTCTTCTGCTTGCTGTGTTGGGATTGTCCCTTGGTGGATGCGTGCCTTATTACGACGAAGGAGGCAGTTACTACAGTTCCGAGGTCTATACCTCGCCATCGCCAGCCTATTACGCCGGAGGGAGTTCCTACTACTCAAATGGCGGTGGTTACTACACGCCGCCGCCCCGGTATTACGCGCCGCCAGCGCGGTACTACCAGCCAACTCCGCGCTATTACTCGCAGCCGCGGATCTATCAACCGTCGCGCTATTACCAGTCGGCTCCTCGTTATTATCAGCCGTCGCGGGGCGACTACCGCATGCATCAGAACCATGGCTGGGACGGCCGTAACCGCGGAGGCTGGAACAACGACAATCGCAGTCACGACGGGCGCGGCTACCGCAGCGGGCGTGCTGATCACAACGGGCGGGGCAATCACCGCTAGTTTTGTATAGAACACAGTTCTACTGTGGGAGCGGGCTTGCTCGCGAAGGCGGAGTGTCAGACAACATCAATGTTTCTGAGACGATACCTTCGCGAGCAAGCCCGCTCCCACAGTATTGTGTGTAGCTTTCAGTATTCGGACAAATCCGCCAGCGGATGCCGACCTTCCCACGCCTTGTGAAAATGCGCCTCTACCACCGCGTCCGGCACGTTGTTGATGTCCGGCCAGTGCCAGTGCGGCTTCTGATCCTTGTCGATCAAGCGGGCTCGTACGCCTTCGCTGAATTCCGGATGACGACAGCAGTTGAGACTCAAGGTGTATTCCATCTGGAAGACTTCGGCCAGCGACAGGTGCCGGGCACGGACGATCTGCTCCCACACCAGACGGGCGGTCAGTGGCGAGCCTTCGCTCAGGGTCCTGGCCGCGCGGCTCATTAATAGATCGGTGTGATCGCGCAACGCGCTGATGGCCTTCCAGGCGCAACGCACATCGCTGACATCCAGCAGCTCGTCGATCTGCTGGCGGCGTGGCAGCCACTGGGCTTCGGGCATCTGCGCCACGGCTTCCTGCTGCAAGGCCTTGAGCAGGCTGTTGAGCTGCATCGGTGTCTGTTCCTGCCAGTTCAATTGCAACAGGCCTTCGATCAATTCCGGCTGCTGTTCGTCGAGCAGGAAACGATCGGCCAGGTCCAGGTCGATGGCATCGCGGCCGTTCATGTGTGCGCCGGTCAGGCCCAGGAACAATCCGAGCTTGCCGGGCAGGCGCGACAGAAACCAACTGGCGCCAACGTCCGGGTACAGGCCGATGCTGATCTCCGGCATCGCCAGGCGGCTGCTCGGCGTGACAATGCGGATGCCTGCGCCTTGCAACAACCCCATGCCACCGCCAAGCACATAGCCGTGGCCCCAACAGATCAGCGGTTTGGGGTAGGTGTGGAGTTTGAAGTCCAGGCGATACTCCGCCGCAAAAAACTGCGCGGCCAGTGGCGGCACTTCGCCCGGATGGACGCGACAGGCTTCCACCAGGCTGCGCACTTCGCCGCCGGCGCAAAAGGCCTTGGCGCCATTGCCGCGCAACAGGACGCAGACAATTTGCGGGTCCTTGGCCCAGGCCTCCATGCGGTCGCGCAGGGCGTTGATCATCGGCAGGGACAGGGCGTTCAGGGATTTTTCGGCATCCAGGCTGGCGACGCCGATGCGGGCGCCGTCGGTGCCGGTGAGTTCTTCGAAGTGCAGATTCATCGTGACCTCGATCGGGAATTTGAGGGTTAAGTATGATCGCTGTGTGGGAAAGTGCCGGTTCTGCGTCAGATCAATTGACAAGCGTGGCGCGCTTTCCTAGGGTTCGCCCCATTGCTTTTGCCGGATGTAACCATGACTGCTGACGACCGTATCAAACTCGAACCGAGCTGGAAGGAGGCCCTGCGTGCCGAATTCGACCAGCCCTACATGACAGAGTTGCGAAACTTCCTGCAACAGGAGCGGGCGGCCGGCAAGGAGATCTATCCACCGGGCCCGATGATCTTCAACGCGCTCAATTCCACGCCGCTGGACAAGGTCAAGGTGGTGATCCTCGGCCAGGATCCTTATCACGGCCCGGGCCAGGCCCATGGCTTGTGCTTCTCGGTGCAACCCGGCGTGCCGGCGCCGCCGTCGCTGGTGAACATCTATAAAGAACTCAAGCGCGACCTGAATATCGACATTCCCAACCACGGCTACCTGCAAAGCTGGGCCGATCAGGGCGTGCTGATGCTCAACACCACCATGACCGTCGAGCGCGCCAATGCCAATGCGCACAAGGACAAGGGCTGGCAGTTTTTCACCGATCGGGTCATTGAAGTGGTCAGCCAGCAGCAGCCGCACCTGGTGTTCATGCTGTGGGGCGCCCATGCCCAGAGCAAGCAGAAGCTGATCGATGCCACCAAGCACCTGGTGTTGACCTCGGTGCATCCGTCTCCGCTGTCGGCCTATCGCGGCTTCCTCGGTTGCGGGCACTTCGGCCGAACCAACAAGTTTCTGGAACAGAATGGCGAGACGCCGATCGAGTGGCGGTTGCCGCCGGTTTAAGCGTTGATTTGGAGGACCTCTTCGCGAGCAAGCCCGCTCCCACAGGGAACACACGAACCCTGTGGGAGCGGGCTTGCTCGCGAAGCAGACACCTCGGTCTATCAGACTGAATCCGGATTCCGGTTCCAATACTTGAACAACGGCTCCGCCAGAAACAGCACAAACAGCAACCGCATCACCTGCATCGCCGTCACCAGCGGTACCGACAATTGCAGGGTTTCCGCCGTCAGGCTCATCTCGGCAATCCCGCCTGGCATCATGCCCAGGGTCAGCGACCGCAGATCCAGGTGGGTCAATGCACTCAAGCCCAAGGCCGCTGCCGTCGCAATCAACATGGTCAACACCGTGCCGATCAAGGTACGGCCCATGAACGATGGCGCACGCCGGAAGAACTGCCGGTTGAAGTGACAGCCCAGCCCGCTGCCGATCAGCCATTGGCCGATCTGGCTGCCGCCGTTGGGCAAGCCGATGTGCAGATCCCAACCAATGCTGACGGCGGCACTGACCAGCAACGGCCCGAACAGCCAGGGGTTGGGTTGACGCAGGCGTTCCCAGATCCAGGCCGCCAACGCGCCAGCAGGAAACAACACCGCCAGCCAGCGCCAGTCGATGCTGCTCGCGTGGGAAATCGGCGCACCGTCGCCCAACAGATACTTGAAAGCCGCCGGCACGCAGAGCACCACAACCAACACCCGCAGACTCTGCCCCGCCGCCACACGGCTGAGCACCGCACCATTGCGGGCACCGAGGTTGACCATCTCCCCGGAACCGCCAGGCATGCTGGAAAAGAACGCCGTGGCGCGATCTTCACCGGTGCGGCGCATCAGCCACACGCCGACCACGGCAGACAGGCTGGTGACCAACGCACCGAAGAAGATCAGACCGAAATGACTCAGCACCTGCTCCATCACCAGCGGGGTGAAGTGCAGGCCAATGCCGATACCGACGATCCACTGGCCGCACTTGCGGCCGCCAGGGATTTCGGCCAATTGCCAGGGTGTCAGGCAGCGCACGAGGATGATCGCCAGCAACGAGCCGACCATCCACGGCAAAGGCCAGCCGACCTGGCTGGCGAGGTAACCGCCCAGCAGGCCGACCAGCGGGGTTCCCCACCAGGCTTTGAAGGTGGACCGATCAGACATCGGCGATAGCGCGTTGCGCGGCCGAACGTTTGCGCCAGATGCGGATAAGCGGCATCAGCAGCATGATCGCGGTCAGGACCCAGCAACCGAAGGTGATCGGGCTCGACCAGAGGATTTCCAGCGCACCGTTGGAAATCGACAGGGCGCGGCGCAGGTTTTGTTCCATCAATCCTCCGAGGATGAAGCCCAGCAATACCGGCGACAGCGGGAAGTCCAGCTTGCGCAGGATATACCCGAAGATGCCGATGCCGATCATCAGGAACAGGTCGAACGTTGTCGCGTGCACCGCGTAGACGCCGATCCCGGTAATGATCGCGATCACCGGCACCAGTGCCCAGTTCGGCACGGCAAGGATACGGGTGAAGATACGGATCATCGGAATGTTGAGGATCACCAGCATCACGTTGGCGATGAACAACGAAGCGATCAGGCCCCAGACGATGTCCGGTTGCTGTTGGAACAGCAGCGGGCCCGGAGTGATGTTGTACAGCGACAGTGCGCCGATCATCACCGCCGTGGTACCCGAGCCTGGAACGCCGAGGGTGAGCATCGGCACCAGCGCACCGCAAGCCGCACCACCGATGGCGGTTTCCGGCGCCGCGAGGCCGCGCATGTCGCCCTGGCCGAAAGTACCCTTGGCACCCGCCATGCGTTTTTCGGTCATGTAGGCCACGGCACTGGCCAGGGTCGCACCGGCACCGGGCAACACGCCCATGATGAAACCCAGTACGCCGCAACGGATGTTCACCACGAACACCGACGCCGCTTCCTTGAAATTGAACATCATCCGGCCGGTGGCTTTCACCGCTTCCTGGCCGTGGTGGGTTTTTTCCAGCAGCAGGAGGATTTCGCTGATGGAGAACAGACCCAGCACCAGCACGACGAACTGGATGCCGTCGGTCAGGTGGATGTTGTCCCCGGTGAAACGGTACACACCGCTGTTGGCGTCGATGCCGACGGTCGACAGGAACAGGCCGATCAGCGCTGCGATGAACGTCTTCAGCGGACGGTCACCGGCCATGCCGCCGAGGCAGACAATCGCAAAGACCATCAGTACGAAATATTCCGCCGGGCCGAAGGCAATCGCCCATTTCGCCAGCAGCGGGGCGAACAGCACCATGCCGCAGGTGGCGATAAAGGCACCGATGAACGAGCTCCATGCCGACAGCGACAGCGCTACACCGGCCAGGCCTTTGCGGGCCATCGGGTAACCGTCGAGGGTGGTCATCACGGTGGACGCTTCGCCCGGGATGTTCAGCAGGATCGAGCTGATCCGGCCGCCGTATTCGCAACCCAGGTACACCGCCGCCAGCAGGATCAGTGCCGACTCCGGTGGCAGGCCGAGGGCGAATGCGATCGGGATCAACAGTGCCACGCCGTTGATCGGCCCCAGGCCCGGCAACAGGCCGACCACGGTGCCGATCAGGGTGCCGCACAGCGCGGTCACCAGGTTGTACGGGCTCAGCGCGACGCCGAAACCCTGACCCAAATAGCCAAGAGTATCCATATCAGTTCTCCAGAACGTCGAGCACGCCAAGGGGCAGCGGCACGTCCATCAACTTGTCGAACAGCAGGTAGAGGCCGATGGCCATCAGGCTGATGATCACGATGCTTGGCACCCAGCGACCGCCATACAGACGAGCCATGGGCACGCCGATCAGGATGCTGGCGACGATGAAACCCAGGGGTTCGAAGGTGCCGGCGAACACCAGTAACAGCACTACGCAGATGCCGATCTTGGTCAGGGTTTCGCGGTCCAGCGGCGGCTCGTCATCGCTGTGCTTGATCGGCGCGGGACGAAACACCATGTACAACAGCGCCGAGCCCATCAGGCCGAGCATCAGCAATGGAAAGGCCCGAGGCCCCACCGGTTCGTAGGAAAAAGCCGCTTGGTACGGCCATGCCATCAGCGCCAGGCCGAGGCAGACCAGCAACAGCACCGAAGCAAAAATGCGTTGTAAGAGCATGGGGGAACTCCTGTGCCGCGACTCCGCCAAACGGAGCCGCGGCCGCTAGACAGAGGCGATCACTGGATCAGGCCGAACTCTTTGGCCAGCACTTTGTAGTCCGCGACCTGCTTCTTCACGTAGGTGTCCAGCTCCGGGCCGGTCATGGCGAACGGGAAGAGCTCGCGCTGATCGCGCAACTTGGCGAAGTCTTCGGAAGCCAGCAGTTTGTCGAAGGCCGCTTTCCACCAGGCATAGTCTTCGTCGCTGACTTTTGGCCCGAGGTAGAAACCGCGCACCACCGGCCAGACGATGTCATAGCCTTGCTCGCGGGCAGTCGGAATGTCCTTCATTTCCGGCTCGTCCAGGCGTTTGTCGGAGAACACCGCCAGCAGGCGCATGTCACCGCTCTGGATGTGCGGCATGGAGTCGGAGATGTCGGTGCTGCCGACCTGGATGTGACCGCCGAGCAGAGCAGTGGCGATTTCGCCGCCACCTTCGAGGGCCACATAGCGCAGGTCACGCGGGTTGATCCCGGCGGCCTTGGCGATCAGCGCGGTCTGCATCCAGTCCTGACTGCCGACGGTGCCGCCGGAGCCGATCACCACTTTGCTCGGATCTTTCTTCAGTGCCTGCACGAGGTCGTCGAGGGTCTTGTAGGGCGAATCGCTCTTCACGGCGATGGCGCCGTAGCTGGTGCCGACGGCGGCCAGCCAGCGCACGTTGGTTTCATCGAAACGACCAAACTTGCCCTGGGCCAGGTTCAGTAGCGAACCGCTGGACCAGGCCACCAGGGTGCCGGCATCGGCCGGACGCTGGGCGACCACCGCGTTGTACGCCACCGCGCCGACACCGCCGGGCATGTAGGTCACGCGCATCGGTTTGGTCAGCAGTTTTTCGTTGACCAGCGCGCTTTGCGCCAGCTTGCAGGTCAGGTCGAAACCACCGCCGGGCGAGGCCGGGGCGATGCATTCCGGGCGTTTTGGCTCGGCGAGTGCCTGACCAGTGAACAGCAGGACGCTGGCGGCGAGGGCTAGTTTACGCATTGACAGGTTCATTCAAGTCTCCTTGGGAGTTGTTGTTATCGACGTACTGAATTACCAAAGGGCAACGCTGTAGCTCACCAGCAGACGTACTTCATCGGCATCGCGAGCGGAGTAGTTGGAGCGGTAAGTGGCATTGCGCAGGCGCACGGCGACATCCTTGAGTGCGCCGCTTTGTACTACATATTTGATCTCGGAGTTGCGCTCCCACTCTTTGCCTTCGTCACCGTTCTTGAGCTTGATGTTGTCACCGCTCACGTAACGGCTCATGAAGCTCAGGCCAGGGATGCCGAGGGTGACGAAGTCGAAGTCATAACGCGCTTGCCAGGAACGCTCTTCGGCGCCGGCAAAGTCGTTGATCTGCACGAAGTTCACGAGGTACGGGTCGGCGCCATCCACATACGGGAAAGCGCTGTCGCCGGACATATGCTGGTAGCCGGCGCTGAACTTGTGTCCGCTCAGGGCGTAACTCACCAGGCCGTTGAGGGATTTGTTGTCGATCTTGCCGCCGCGGGCTTCGCCCTGGTCGTCACTGATGGCAAACCGCAGGTCGGTGCCAAAGGTGCCGGGGCCGAAGGGCTGCGAGGCGATCAACCCGAGAAAATGCTGGTTGTAGACTT
Organism: Pseudomonas sp. A-R-19; assembly: GCF_019956575.1. Classification (NCBI taxonomy): domain Bacteria; kingdom Pseudomonadati; phylum Pseudomonadota; class Gammaproteobacteria; order Pseudomonadales; family Pseudomonadaceae; genus Pseudomonas; species Pseudomonas sp. A-R-19. Next base: position 248,457 of record NZ_JAHBDR010000049.1, on the reverse strand, counting down.
CACCGAGTTGCGCGAAGTGATAGCTGCCGGTGATCTTGTCGGTGAACTTGTAGTCCAGGCCGCCAAAGTCAAAGTGGTCGCCCGCTACGGTGCCCGCAAAACGGCTGTTCTTGTTATTGAGGGCAATGTCCTCGAAGTCGGTGCTGTCACGGTCCTTGGCTTTGTCCAGGCGCCCGCCGGTGAAGGTCAGGTTCTTGATCTCTTTGGAGGTCAGCATGCCGCCTTCAAAGGTCTGCGGCAGGATGCGCCCGTCGTTGGGCTTGAGGATCGGCAGTTCCGGCATCAGGGTGCCGATTTTCAGCTCGCTGGCGGAGATTTTCATTTTGCCGGTCAGGCCCAGCTTGGAGTATTCGTCGACGGCTCGCCCATCGTCGGTCGGCAGCAGACCGGTACCGGTACGGTCCGGGCTCGAATCGAGCTTGACCCCCATCATGCCCAACGCATCGACACCGAACCCCACGGTGCCGTCGGTGTAGCCTGATTTCAGATTGAGCATGAACCCCTGGGCCCACTCGTCACGCTTGGACTGTTGGGCACTGGTGCCGTCGCGAAAATCGCGATTGAAGTACATGTTGCGGGTTTCGAAAGTGGCCGAGCTGTCTTCGAAGAAGGCGGCCTGGCTCAACGGTGAAAAACCGGCAAGGGCGGCAGCGCTGGCAAGCGCAGTGTGGCTGAAACGGGAGAGGCGGGCAGGCGCGATAGCCTGGGTCTGCAAGGACTGCATGGATGACTTACTCCGTTTATTGTTCTTATTTGTCGAAAACGCTTCGAGGCGTTTTTCGTATCGCTGCGTGGCTTCAGCGACGGCAGTCGAAACTGTCCGTGGCTGGACTGTAACGGGCTAACCTTTCGCTAAGCTTTCAGCTGACTTTCACGGTTTTCGGGCTTCACAGCGGCGGATGCGGCTGTAAACTTCGCGCCAAAGAATGGCGTCGACCATCCCTGAATGAGGTAAAGATCCATGCGTGTCCTGCTCGTCGAAGACCATTTGCAGCTCGCCGAAAGTGTCGCCCAGGCGCTCAAGAGCACCGGGCTGACCGTGGATGTCCTGCACGATGGCGTGGCAGCCGACCTGGCGCTGGGCAGCGAGGAATACGCCATGGCGATCCTCGACGTCGGCTTGCCGCGCATGGATGGTTTTGAAGTGCTGGCGCGTTTGCGGGCGCGGGGCAAGAACCTGCCGGTGCTGATGCTGACCGCCCGCAGCGACGTCAAGGATCGGGTCCACGGCCTGAACCTCGGCGCCGACGATTACCTGGCCAAGCCCTTCGAACTGACCGAACTCGAAGCCCGGGTCAAAGCCTTGCTGCGTCGCAGTGTGCTGGGCGGTGAACGCATTCAGCGTTGCGGTGTGCTGGCCTATGACCTGGAAACCCGGCGCTTCACCCTCGGCGAAGAATTGCTGACCCTGACTTCCCGCGAACAAGCGGTACTCGAAGCCCTGATCGCACGTCCCGGTCGGGTGATGAGCAAGGAGCAATTGGCGTCGCAAGTATTCGGTCTCGATGAAGAGGCCAGCCCCGATGCGATCGAAATCTATGTGCACCGCCTGCGCAAGAAACTCGATGGCCAGCCAGTCGCCATCGTGACCTTCCGCGGCCTCGGTTACTTGCTGGAAAGCCGCGATGCATAAGCCCAGCAGCCTGCGCTGGCGGTTGTTGTGGAACCTGGCGCTGTTGTTGGTGGTGTTGATGCTGGCCAGTGGTTTGAGCGCCTACTGGAACGGTCGTGAAGCCGCCGACACGGCCTATGACCGGACCCTGCTGGCCTCGGCGCGGACCATCGCCGCCGGTGTCTCCCAGCGCGATGGCACCCTGAGTGCCGACGTGCCCTATGTGGCCCTCGATACGTTTGCCTACGACAGTGCCGGGCGCATTTTCTATCTGGTCAACGACATCAATCAGAAGCTGATTTCCGGTTACGAAAACCTGCCCGCGCCACCGCCGGGAACGCCGCGCACCGATGACTATCCGGCGCTGGCGCGTTTCTACAACGCCCAGTACCGCGGGCAGAACGTGCGGGTGGTGAGCCTGCTCAAGCCGGTGAGCGAGCCGAACATGAACGGCATGGCGGAAATCCGCGTGGCGGAAACCGATGAAGCGCGGGTCAGCATGGCCCGCAGCCTGGCGGCCGACACCTTGCTGCGCCTGGGCATGCTGGCCATCGGTGCGTTGATGCTGGTGTGGTTTGCGGTGAGTGCCGCGTTGCGTCCGCTGGAGCGCTTGCGCACGGCGGTGGAAGAACGTCAGCCGGACGATCTGCGTCCCTTGCCATTGGTGGAGGTGCAGCGCGAATTGTGGCCGCTGGTGCGTGCACTCAATCACTTTACCGAGCGCTTGCGCGGGCAGTTCGAGAAGCAGGCGCAATTCATTGCCGATGCCGCCCACGAACTGCGCACGCCTCTGGCGGCGCTCAAGGCGCGGCTGGAACTGGGCATGCGTTCGGCCGAGCCCGATACCTGGCGCAGTACGCTGGAGACAGCCGCCCAGGGCACCGATCGCTTGACCCATCTGGCCAATCAGTTGCTGTCCCTGGCACGGGTGGAAAATGGCGCCCGGGCGATTGCCGAGGGCGGCGCGCAATTACTCGACTTGAGTCAGTTGGCGCGGGAGCTGGGCATGGCCATGGCGCCGTTGGCCCATAAGCGCGGGATCGCGCTGGCGCTGGAGGCGGATGAGCCTGTCTGGTTGCGGGGCGAGCCGACGCTGTTGAACGAACTGTTGAGCAATCTGGTGGATAACGCACTGGCTCACACGCCACCGGGCGGCAATGTGATTTTGCGTGTCTCGGCGCCCGCCGTGCTGGAAGTCGAAGATGATGGGCCGGGTATCCCGGTTGAGGAACGCAGTCGGGTGTTCGAGCGTTTTTACCGACGCAATCAGCAAGTGGCCGGTTCAGGGTTGGGATTGGCGATTGTCGGCGAGATCTGCCGCGCGCATCTGGCGCAGATCAGCTTGCATGATGGTGAGCACGCGGGGTTGAAGGTGCGGGTGAGTTTTGTGGCGGGGGATTGATCAATCCCATTGTGGCGAGGGGGCTTGCCCCCGTTCGGCTGCGTAGCAGTCGTAAATCCTGACTATGCGGTGTGCCTGGCTTACACGGTCGCAGGTTTTGGGGCCGCTTCGCAGCCCAACGGGGGCAAGCCCCCTCGCCACAATGCTCAGTAAAACATCGTGCGTGTTTTTTCCAGATCAGCGCACGTCGCCTCGTCGTCAAAATCGATTCCGAGCGTCCTGAAGGCCGGCACATTCAAGGCATCGAGACTGGAGAGTGGATGTTCGGTATCCCGCAGGCAATACAGGCTGGCCACCTGCACCAGATCCACATAGTCGACCTGCGCAGACTGGCGCTTGAAGTTCAGGTATAGCTGTGGCACTTGCACCAGCATGTCGGGAAATTCCCAGACCCTGAGCAGTTTTTCGCCGATCAGAGGATGAATCTGGTCGATCACATGGTTGAGGCTGACCGGGTCGGACAGAAGCTCATAGTGATCTTCGGCGTAGGTCAGGATCGGCAGCACGCCGATCTGATGCACCAGCCCGCCAAGGGCGGCCTGGTCGGGCTTGAGCCGGGTGTGATTGCGGCACAGGGCATAGCTGACGCCAGCGATTTCCAGGCTTTTGCGCCAGACTTCGCGCATCTTCTGTTCCACCACGTCGGAGCGGGCATGGAAAATCTGCTCCATGACCAGGCCGATCGCCAGATTGCAGCTGTAGTTGATGCCCAGGCGAGTGATCGCGGTATGCAGGTCGGTCACTTCCTGAGTCGCGCGCAACAGCGGGCTGTTGACCACTTTGATCAGGCGTGCCGACAGCGCGGTATCACGGCCGATCACTTTGCTCAGGGTACTGACGCTGACTTCCGGGTTTTCCGCGGCCTTGCGAATCTGCAGGGCCACTTCCGGTAACGTTGGCAGAACCAGGTCATCGTTATTGATGGCCTCAACCAAATCCTGTTGGACCTTTTCCGCCAGCTCGCTCATTTAGTCTCTCTAGGTGTTGCACCAAGTGCTGCCGTTATTGCTGGATTTCGCGATCGCGGTCCAGTTCATAAGGCAGGTCGAGCAGCTGCAAGGACGGCCCTTCGAGCGCGCCCAGGTGGATGTCTCCACTTTCTGCTGCTTCGGCTTGCAACACAGCCAGGAGTTCAACGTTTTGCCCGGTGCGGGCAGCCAGCACCACTTCGCCAATGGAGCTGCCGTGGGTTGGGGAAAACAGCGCGATACCTGGTTCAGGCAGCTCGCTGGCAGTCAGTTGCAGGCGATACAGGCGGCGCTTGAGTTTGCCCAGGTACTGCATCCGCGCGACGATTTCCTGCCCGGTGTAGCAGCCTTTCTTGAAGCTCACACCGCCGACCGCTTGCAGGTTGAGCATCTGCGGGATGAACAACTCGCGGGTGCCGGGCATGACCTGGCCGATCCCTGCGCGGACCTGGCCCAGCAGCCACTGATTCAGATCGCCTTCGCTCAGTACCGACGCCAGTTTGCCTTTGACCGCATCGGCTTGAGCGGCGGCAACCCACAACTCGGCGCGTTGCGGCGAGACACGGGTGGCGATCAGCCCATCGTGGCGCACGACGCTGTCGGTTTCCGCCGGCAGGTCCAGGCCGAGGCTGACCAGTGCAGCGTCGCCATGGTCAACGCCGAAACGGACCCAGGCGGCACTTTCGTCGGTCAGTTTCGACTTGGAAAACACCGCGTATTTCTTCAGGTCCGCCAGTTGCGGTTCGAGCAACTCGGTGGCCATGGCCAGGACCACGCCGTCCCCTTCAAGCAGGATGCGGAAACTCGATTGCATCCGGCCTTTTTGCGTGCAGCGCGCACCAAGGCTGGCCCGGGTTTCGCTCAAGTAATTGAGGTTGCAAGTCAGTTGGCCTTGCAGGAATTTGCTGGCGTCCGCGCCGCGGACCGCGAGAACACCCTCATGAGAAAGGGTGCAGAAAAAAGCAGAATCGGCCATGGGTCATCGCAGGGTAAAGAGTCTGGTGGACATCATAAGGGGGCGCCTTCGAAATGGGTAGTTAACAAAGGCTCGACGGTGCCCGACCAAAGCCGACTGTTCGACGGGGCGCGGGCCTGTATACTTGCGGCCTATTTGAGGAGCGCTCCATGGTCGAAGATGTTGAACTGAACCGCCTCTTTTGGCACAGCCGCCGTGGCATGCTTGAGCTTGACGTGTTGCTGGTGCCGTTCACGAAAGAGGTTTACGCAACGCTCAACGAGGTGGATCGCGCGTTGTACGTCCGATTGCTGACGTGTGAGGATCAGGACATGTTCGGCTGGTTCATGGAACGCAGCGAATCCGAGGATCCCGAGCTGCAACGCATGGTCCGCATGATCCTGGATCGTGTCCAGCCCAAGTAACGGCTTCGAATGCCGCTGGCATGCCTCACGGCAGTTGCTGGCGGCGTATCTTCTGGCCCAGCTGTTCGCGCTGGGTTCTATGTTTTTACTGTCGATTCCGCTCTGGGCCAGTTCGCTCGGCGTTGTGCTGTGCCTGGCTCATGGGTTTTGGTCGTTGTCCCGGCAGATCTTGCTGACGCACCCACAGGCCTTTTGCGGCTTGCGGCGCGATGCCGATGGTTGGCAGTTGTGGAGTCGCGCGAAAGGTTGGCAGCCCGTACAGTTGCGACCGGACAGCCTGGCGTTGCCGTTGGTTGTGGTTTTGCGTTTCCGCCTGCGTGGCGAGCGCCGGGTCAGGGCCATTTGCGTGCCCCGGGATTCGCAGGCGGCGGATGTGCACCGACGCCTGCGGGTCCGGCTCAAATTCAGCCGACGTAGGTGGGCGGCACCAGAATAGTGTCCAGCGCGACCGGCAACATGTCCGGGTAGTCGAGGGTGTAATGCAGGCCACGGCTTTCCTTGCGCTCCATGGCCGACAGAATCATCAGCTCGGCCACTTGAGCCAGGTTGCGCAGCTCGATCAAATCCCGGCTGACCTTGTAGTTGCTGTAGAACTCATCGATTTCATCCAGCAACAGTTGCACGCGGTGTTGCGCCCGTTGCAGACGCTTGTTGGTGCGCACGATGCCGACGTAGTCCCACATGAATCGCCGCAGCTCATCCCAGTTGTGCGCAATGATCACGTCTTCATCGGAGTCGGTGACCTGGCTCGCATCCCAGGCGGGGAGGGTGGCGGGCAGCGAAACACGGGGCAACTGTTCGAGAATGTCCGCGGCCGCCGAGCGGGCGTAGACGAAGCATTCGAGCAGCGAGTTGCTGGCCATGCGGTTGGCGCCGTGCAGGCCGGTGAAACTGGTTTCGCCAATGGCGTACAGCCCCGGCACATCGGTACGGCCCTGTTGATCGACCATCACGCCGCCGCAGGTGTAGTGCGCCGCCGGGACCACCGGAATCGGTTGCTTGGTGATGTCGATGGAAAACTCCAGGCAGCGTTCGTATACCGTCGGGAAGTGCGTCTTGATAAAGGCTTCAGGCTTGTGGCTGATGTCCAGGTAGACGCAGTCGACACCCAGGCGCTTCATTTCATGGTCGATGGCCCGGGCGACGATGTCCCGTGGCGCCAACTCCGCCCGTGGATCGAAGCGCTGCATGAAGCGCTCGCCATTGGGCAGCTTCAGGTGGGCACCTTCGCCTCGCAGGGCTTCGGTGACCAGGAAGCTCTTGGCTTGCGGGTGATACAGGCAAGTGGGGTGGAACTGGTTGAATTCCAGGTTCGCTACCCGGCAGCCCGAGCGCCAGGCCATGGCGATGCCATCGCCGCAGGCACCGTCAGGGTTACTGGTGTACAGGTAGACCTTGGCCGCACCACCGGAGGCGAGGATCACAAAGCGCGCGCCATAGGTGTCGACTTCGCCGGTGCCGCGATTGAGCACATAAGCGCCAAGGCAGCGATCACCTTCCAGGCCCAGGCGTTTCTCCGTGATCAGGTCAACCGCAACCCGCTGCTCCAGCAGTTCGATGTTCGATCGTTTCCTGGCCTGATCGAGCAGGGTGGTGAAAATCGCAGCGCCCGTGGCATCGGCGGCATGGATGATGCGCCGATGGCTGTGACCACCCTCGCGGGTCAGGTGGAACTCGAACCCGCCATCTTCGGTACTCGACTGTTCATCGCGGGTAAAGGGCACGCCCTGGTCGATCAGCCATTGAATCGCTTCCTTGCTGTGCTCGACAGTGAAGCGCACGGCATCCTCGTGGCACAGGCCGCCGCCGGCATTGAGCGTGTCATCGACGTGGGATTCAACGGTGTCGGTGTCATCCAGCACGGCTGCAACGCCGCCCTGGGCCCAGAAAGTCGAACCATTGGCGAGGTTGCCCTTGCTCAGAACGGCAATGCGCAAATGACCGGGCAAGGTCAGCGCAAGGCTCAAGCCGGCAGCACCGCTGCCAATTACCAGCACATCGTGTTGAAACTGTTGGCTCATTTCAGGATTCCGCTCAAAGCGACCCGGGTCGGGGGTGGCGCAGCTGGATTGGCGACTCAGGTCAGCCGCACAGCCCACTAGTATATAGAGGGGGGGAGCGGCACAATACCCGAGCTAGCATGGCATTGTGAAACTACTGTGACGCAAAACATCGGACGCTTCGTCGGATGTTTTTCTGCCCGTTAGGCGCGAGAATGACTGTATCGCCGATTTAACAGTCTTTTTCCCTTCACGGTTGCACAATGTCTGCTCGGCGCAGCTATAAATATTTGGAACTTTTGCCAAAGGGCCAAGATCAATAGACGGATGCCTGAAACAAGGGACAGTGTCGGCTTCAGTGCGCGATTGCAGTGCGATCCGTGCCGAAGAATCCGATGACAAGATTATTCGCGCAGCCGGGTCAACTCGCGCTGCGCTTTTCGTGCGTGCCAAATCAGAGCCCGCAGGAAACTTGCCTGGAGGGGGAGAACTTTTGCGAAAAGCACGAGTCTATGTTTGCAAGTCTGGTGGTTTACTTCTGCAAGCCTCCTCCGAGCTCATCGAGGAGTGTTCATGCTAACCCAGGAAGAGGATCAGCAACTGGTCGAGCGCGTTCAGCGCGGCGACAAGCGTGCTTTCGATCTGCTAGTGCTGAAATACCAGCACAAAATTCTCGGGTTGATCGTGCGTTTTGTGCACGACACCCATGAAGCCCAGGATGTGGCACAAGAAGCCTTTATCAAGGCGTACCGTGCACTTGGAAATTTTCGCGGAGACAGCGCGTTTTATACGTGGCTTTACCGCATCGCCATTAACACGGCGAAAAACTATCTGGTTTCACGCGGCCGCCGGCCGCCGGATAGCGATGTCAGTTCCGAAGATGCAGAGTTCTACGATGGCGATCATGGCCTCAAGGATCTCGAGTCGCCAGAACGGGCTTTGCTGCGGGATGAGATCGAAGGCACCGTCCATCGAACCATTCAGCAACTGCCGGAAGATTTGCGTACGGCTTTAACTTTACGTGAGTTTGATGGTCTGAGTTACGAGGACATTGCGAGTGTCATGCAATGTCCGGTAGGCACCGTGCGCTCCCGGATCTTCCGCGCCCGGGAGGCCATCGATAAAGCCCTGCAGCCGTTGTTGCAGGAAAACTAAAGACAGCGGCGATAGCCAAGAGAGGAACGCCATGAGTCGTGAAGCCCTGCAGGAATCGCTGTCCGCAGTGATGGATAACGAAGCGGACGAATTGGAATTGCGTCGGGTATTGAGTGCCTGCGACGATGTTGAAACCCGTGACACATGGGCTCGTTATCAGATCGCTCGGGCAGTGATGCACAAGGATCTGCTGCTTCCACGCCTGGACATCGCCGCGGCTGTTTCCGCTGCCCTGGCTGACGAAGCCTCGCCGGCAAAAGCTTCCCGCGGTCCATGGCGCAGCCTGGGTCGTCTGGCGGTCGCTGCCTCGGTGACCCTGGCGGTACTGGCTGGCGTGCGTCTGTACAACCAGGATGAGATCGCTGGTGTCGAGCTGGCCCAGCAATCCACTCAACCCGCATTGGCCGTTCCTCAAGTAAAAGGCCCTGCTGTTCTGGCAGGCTACAATGAGAGTTCGGAAGCTACTGGCCCAATGGCCAATGGCGTTTTGCAAGGTCAACCAGGCTGGCATGATCAGCGTCTGCCAGGCTACTTGCGCCAACATGCTCAACAGGCTGCACTGAAAGGCACTGAGAGCGCTCTGCCTTACGCTCGTGCCGCAAGTCTGGAAAACCGTTAAGGAGGATCATGCGCGCCCTACCTCTACTTTCGCTTCTGCTCAGCGGCTGGTTCATCGTTCCAGCCCAAGCCGATGATGCCCAGGATTGGTTGACCCGCCTGGGCCAGGCAGAGCAGCAGCAAAGCTTTCAGGGTACTTTCGTCTACGAGCGTAACGGTAGTTTTTCTACCCATAACATCTGGCACCGTGTCCAGGATGGAAAGGTCCGCGAGCGATTGATTCAGCTCGACGGTTCCGCTCAGGAAGTCGTTCGCATTGATGGGCATACTCAATGCGTCAGCGGTACATTGATAGCAGGGCTGGGGGACTCCCCCAACTCCGCTGCCCGTGCACTCGATCCTCAAAAGCTCAAGAATTGGTATGACCTTGCTGTCATCGGCAAGTCGCGTGTCGCCGGGCGTTCGGCGGTGATCGTATCGCTGACACCCCGAGATCAACACCGCTACGGTTTTGAACTGCATCTGGATAAAGAAACCGGCCTGCCTCTGAAGTCTTTGCTGTTGGACGACAAGGGGCGGTTGCTGGAGCGCTTCCAGTTTACGCAACTGGATACGGCTGACGTTCCTTCCGAAAACGACCTGCAGGCCAGTAACGATTGCAAGCCAGTCAACCTCGAAAGTGACAGGGCCTCTGCCATCAAGACTGCCCAGGTCTGGCGTTCCGACTGGTTGCCGCCCGGCTTCGAGTTGACCAGCAGCACCGCGCGCAAGGATCCGCAGACCAAAACCCAGGTCAATAGCCTGATGTATGACGATGGCCTCGCGCGTTTTTCGGTATTCCTTGAGCCGTTGAATGGCGCAACCGTCACCGACACCCGTACTCAGTTGGGGCCGACCGTTGCGGTTTCCCGGCGCTTGACCACGGCGCAGGGTGACATGATGGTAACCGTCGTCGGCGAGATACCGGTCGGTACCGCTGAACGGATAGCGCTTTCGATGCGTACCGACGCCACTGCAACCAAGCAGTGAGCTAAATTCGAAATGTTTCGTGAGCATTTCAATTTGCAAAAATCCCTTAAATTTTTTATAGGTCAGAGCCCCTCGGCTCTGGCCTTGTTTGTTGTTCCCGGAACAAAAATACCGGCGTATTGTTCCCGGTGTTCCTTGCTCCATATCGCTTAACCATGCTCGTCGTAACGGGAGCCGTATGTCGATACCACGCTTGAAGTCCTACCTTTCCATTATTGCCACCGTGCTGGTGCTCGGTCAGACGGTCACCGCCCAAGCGGTCGAATTGCCTGACTTTACGCAACTGGTCGAACAGGCCTCGCCTGCGGTCGTGAACATCAGTACCACGCAAAAGCTGCCGGATCGCAAAGTCAGCCAGCAGCAGATGCCCGACCTCGAAGGCTTGCCGCCAATGCTGCGCGAGTTCTTCGAGCGGGGCATGCCGCCGCAATCGCGTTCACCTCGTGACCGTCAGCGCGAGGCAACTTCCCTGGGCTCGGGTTTCATCATCTCTCCTGATGGCTACATCCTGACCAACAACCACGTGATCGCCGATGCTGACGAAATCCTCGTTCGCCTGGCTGATCGCAGCGAGATGAAAGCCAAGCTCGTCGGGACCGATCCACGTTCCGACGTGGCGCTGCTGAAAATCGAAGGCAAGGATCTGCCGGTGCTCAAGCTCGGTAAATCCCAGGACCTGAAAGCGGGCCAGTGGGTGGTCGCGATCGGCTCGCCATTCGGCTTTGACCACACCGTGACCCAAGGCATCGTCAGCGCCGTCGGTCGCAGCCTGCCGAACGAAAACTATGTGCCGTTCATCCAGACCGACGTGCCGATCAACCCGGGTAACTCGGGCGGCCCGCTGTTCAACCTGAACGGTGAGGTGGTCGGGATCAACTCGCAGATCTATACCCGCTCCGGTGGCTTCATGGGTGTGTCGTTCGCGATCCCGATCGACGTGGCCATGGATGTTTCCAATCAACTGAAATCCGGTGGCAAGGTCAGCCGTGGCTGGCTGGGCGTCGTGATTCAGGAAGTGAGCAAGGACCTGGCGGAGTCGTTCGGTCTGGAGAAACCGGCCGGTGCGCTGGTTGCCCAGATCCAGGATGATGGCCCGGCAGCCAAGGGTGGCCTGCAGGTTGGCGACGTGATCCTGAGCATGAACGGTCAGCCAATTGTCATGTCGGCCGACCTGCCGCACCTCGTTGGTGCGTTGAAGGCAGGTGCCAAGGCCAATCTGGAAGTGATTCGTGACGGCAAGCGCAAGAATGTCGAGCTGACCGTCGGTTCAATTCCGGAAGAAGGCTCGGAGATGGATGCGCTGCCAAAATCCAGCATCGAGCGCAGCAGCAATCGCCTCGGGGTTTCCGTGGTCGAGCTGACTGATGAGCAAAAGAAAACCTACGACCTCAAGGGTGGTGTGCTGATCAAGGAAGTGCAGGACGGTCCTGCCGCCATGATCGGTCTGCAGCCAGGTGATGTGATCACTCACCTGAACAACCAGGCCATCGGTTCCACCAAGGAGTTCGCGGACATCGCCAAGGCGTTGCCAAAGAACCGCTCGGTGTCGATGCGGGTGCTGCGCCAGGGGCGTGCGAGTTTCATCACCTTCAAACTGGCTGAATAATCCGGTTGTTGGCTGAATAAAAAACCGCCTCGCAAGAGGCGGTTTTTTTTGTCCGGACTTTTTGTCTCCGGAGGCGTCAGCCCATCATGTCCTTGATCATGCGCTCCTGCTCCATCAGCTCGCGTTGCCGCGCGTCGATCCGCGAAGACAGCGGGAAGTTGCTGCCTGCCTTGCGTTTGGCGAAGTCCAGTTGCTGGATGGCCTGTTTGTAGTCTCCGACCAGCGCAAAATACTCGGCGCGAGCCTGATGCAGGCCGATGATGTTGCCCGACAGACCGCGCGTTTCGGCAACCTGATACCACACGTCCGGATCATCCGGGCGCGACTTGAGCAGGCCTTCGAGGGCTTTCTCCGCATCCGCAGTACGGTTTTGCTTGAGCAGCAGGTCGACGCGCACCTGGTTCAGCGGGTAGTTGCCAGGGTACTGGGCCATCAAGCGGTCAACCCGGGACTGGGCATCCGCCAGTCGGTTGTTGGTGATGTCCAGATCGACCTGAGCCAGGTTGTAAATGATTTCGTTGGGTGACTTGGTCAGCAACTGCTTGAGGTTTTCCCGTGCTTCGTTCAGCTGGCCGCCCTTGATCTGGGCGATCGCCAGGCCGTAGCGTGCCACGTCGTTTTTCGGGTTCTCGTCGAGCTGGGCGCGGAAGCGCTTGGCGCCGAGCCCCGGGGTTTCCTCATAGATCAGCTGCACGCGTGCGCGGATCAGTTGGTAGCGCATGCTGTCTTCGATACCGCCTATTGGAAACTGTTCGGCACGGTTGCGGGTATCGGCGATACGCGATTCGGTGACCGGGTGAGTCAGCAGGAATTCCGGTGGCTTGGCATCGTAGCGGTACTGACGCCCCAGGCGCTCGAACATGGTTGGCATCGAGCGCGGATCGTAACCGGCCTTTTCCAGATTGAGGATGCCGATACGGTCGGCTTCCTGCTCGTTCTGGCGGGAGAACCTCCGCTGTTCCTGGATGGCTGCGGCCTGTGTGCCGGCAATGGCTGCGATCCCGGCGTCACCGCCACCTGCGGCGGCCACCACGATGCCGGCCAGCAATGCAGCCATCATCGGCACTTGCATGCGTTGCTGTGCTTCGATGCCGCGGGCAAAGTGGCGCTGCGACAAGTGAGCCAATTCGTGCGCCAGTACCGAGGCATATTCGCCTTCGGTCTGGGCGTTGAGGAACAAGCCACCGTTGACCCCGACGATCCCGCCCGGCGCCGCAAAGGCGTTGAGCTGCGGGCTGTTGATCAGGATGAACTCAAGGCGCCGGTCGGTGACCTGGCTGGTCTCCACCAGTCGATAAACGCTGGATTCCACGTAATCCTTGAGCTGCGGATCGTTGAGCTGCGAAACCTGACTGCGCAACATGGCCAGCCAGGCGCGACCGAGCTGGTATTCCTGTTGAGGCGAGACAATGGCAGAACTGGCGTCGCCGAGTGACGGCAGGTCGTCGGCGAAGCCCGGTGAGGCGAGCAGGCAAGCGAGCGTCAGCAGGGTAGGGCGCAAAAATGTCATGCACAAAGCCTTAGTCGACAAAGACCTTACTGTAGCCGGACACCGGCGTTGCGACCAGATATTCTAGGCAGCTCAACCACCTGACCCGGAGTGATGCAATGACCGATGCTGTAGAGCATGACGTTGAACTGGACGCCAGCGGCCTGAATTGTCCCTTGCCATTGCTCAAGGCCAAGATGGAGCTCAACAAGTTGGCCAGTGGCGCGGTGCTCAAGGTCATCGCCACCGATGCAGGTTCGCAGCGCGACTTTCGCACCTTTGCCCGATTGGCCGGTCATACCCTGCTTCGTGAAGAAGAAGATGCCGGTGTTTACCGCTACTGGTTGAAAAAAGCCTGAAATCGGCTGCGTTTGCTCCTAAGGATTATTGATGTTCAAAGTGTTACGCGACTGGATTCAGCGCTATTTTTCCGATGAAGAAGCGGTGGTGCTGGCTGTCCTGCTGATTCTGGCGTTCACCGCCGTACTGACCCTGGGCGGTATGCTGGCGCCGGTGCTCGCGGGCATGGTGCTGGCGTACCTGATGCAGGGACTGGTGGTGACCCTCGAACGCCTGCGGGTGCCGGGCGGGGTTGCGGTGGGGCTGGTCTTTGCGTTGTTCATGGGGTTGTTGCTGGTGTTTATCGTGGTGGTCGTGCCGTTGCTGTGGCATCAACTGATCACGTTGTTCAACGAGTTGCCCGGCATGCTCGCCAAGTGGCAGTCGCTGTTGCTGCTGCTGCCCGAGCGTTATCCGCACCTGGTGTCTGATGAGCAGGTGTTGCAGGCCATCGAAGTGGTGCGGGGCGAAATCGGCAAGTTTGGTCAGTGGGCGCTGACGTTTTCGCTGTCGAGCCTGCCATTGCTGGTGAACATCATGATCTACCTGGTGCTGGTGCCGATCCTGGTGTTTTTCTTCCTCAAGGATCGGGCCATGATCGGCCAGTGGGTGCGCGGTTACCTGCCTCGTGAGCGGGCGCTGATCACCCGGGTCGCCCATGAAATGAATCGGCAGATCGCCAACTACATTCGCGGCAAGGTCATCGAAATCTTCATTTGCGGTGGCGTGACATACATAGCCTTTGTCGTTCTTGAACTCAACTACGCGGCGCTGCTGGCATTGCTGGTGGGGATTTCGGTGGTGGTGCCTTATGTCGGCGCCGTGGTGGTGACTGTGCCGGTGTTCCTGATTGCGCTGTTCCAGTGGGGCTGGAGCGATCAGTTCATCTACCTGATGGCGGTCTACGGGATCATTCAGACGCTCGATGGCAACGTGCTGGTGCCCTTGCTGTTCTCGGAGGCGGTCAACCTGCACCCGGTTGCGATCATCTGCGCGGTGCTGCTGTTTGGCGGGCTGTGGGGCTTCTGGGGGGTATTCTTTGCGATTCCCCTGGCAACGCTGTTCAAGGCCGTGCTGGATGCGTGGCCGCGCAAGGAGCCGGTGGTGGCGCCGCTGCTTTAGTGTTCAGGCTTTATTTTCAGTGAGGCTGATGGCCTCTTCGCGAGCAAGCCCGCTCCCACCGGGTCAGCGCAGCAACTGTCTTCACCATGACACTCCGCCATCGCTGGCAAGCCAGCTCCTACAGGGGACTGCCGCCAGGCACAAATCCCGGGATCGCCCAATAATCCTGTGGGAGCGGGCTTGCTCGCGAAGGCGTCTGAGCAGACGCCAGATACATCAGCCTTTATTCAGTGCCTGAGCCGCAGCCAAAACCGCATCAACATGCCCCGGCACCTTCACGCCGCGCCATTCCTGGCGCAGCACGCCTTTGGCGTCGATCAGGAACGTGCTGCGATCCACGCCCATGTATTCCTTGCCGTAGAGCTTTTTCAGCTTGATCACGTCGAACAGCTGGCAGATTGCTTCGTCCTTGTCGCTGATCAGCTCAAAGGGGAATTCCTGCTTGCACTTGAAGTTCTCGTGGGATTTCAGGCTGTCGCGAGACACGCCGAACACTTCGGTATTGGCGGCCTTGAACGCGGCGTACTGATCACGAAAGCCCTGCCCCTCAGTCGTGCAGCCCGGCGTGCTGTCCTTGGGGTAGAAGTAGATCACTACCTGCTTGCCCTTCAGGCCGGCGAGGCTAACGGTCTGCCCGCTGGTGGCGGGGGCTTCGAAATCGGCAACCGGTTGGTCGATGGCAACGGCCATGAAAGCTTCCTTACATTGGGTTCTGTGGGCGCCAGGGTTCGATCAGCGCGTCCAGGTTCAGCGCGTCGGCAAAATCCAGGAACTGATCGCGCAGCCAGCTGATCTGCACGCCGGCCGGCAAGGTCACGGTGAAGGTGGCGTTGAGCATGGTGCCGCCGGTCTGCGGAGCCTGATAGGTGTCGCAGGTCAGGTTTTCCAGTTCGACATTGTGGTCCATGAAGAACTGGCACAGCTCGTTGATGATGTCCGAGCGGTAGGCCGAGCTGACATAAGCGACGTACGGCAGAGCCTGGGGACGGTTTTCCAGGGCAGCGCTGCGTACCACGTTGACCGTGAACGCATGCCGCTTGGCCAGCACTGGCAGGCTGCCTTCCAGGCGCGCCAGGGCATCCCAGCTACCGGAGATTTCCAGCACCAGCGCACTGCATTCGCCATGACGGGTCAGGCGGGAGGTGACAACGGCGCAGCGATTTTCATGGCTGGCGCGGCACAGGACGTTGGTCAGCTCCATGGGGTTGGCGCCGAGGGCACTGATAACAAGGAATTGTTCGCGAACTGTGGGGGTGGACATGCAGCATTCCTAAAGCGATGAGCGGTCGGTACGTTAGTGGGCTGATTTGCCGGGAGCGAGCCTGCGGATGCGAACTCAGAAAGCCCCGAGTGACAGGTTGCAACGAGCTCCGGCAGGGCGGGAGCGAGACGTGGCAAGGCTGGATCAGGACTTGTGATGCCGAAAATGGAGGCTGAAACCCGGCGGACGAGCTTGTCTGTACCGATCAAAGTCTGAAGGGTAGCGAAAACCGGCGCCAAGGGGAATGGCGGCAGCACAGTACTTCGCTTGTGCAAGCATCTTGGCGCCAGTACCATTACGGCTCTCTTTTTCCGGCAGGAGCGGTTTCATGATTGCGGGCAGTATGGTGGCACTGGTCACACCCATGGATGCACAGGGTCGTCTTGACTGGGACAGCCTCAGCAAACTCGTGGACTTCCACCTTGAAAACGGCACCCATGCCATTGTCGCCGTCGGTACTACCGGCGAATCGGCAACCCTTGATGTCGATGAACATATCGCCGTCATCAAGGCGGTAGTCAAACAGGTCAATGGCCGTATTCCGGTGATTGCCGGTACCGGCGCCAACTCGACCCGCGAAGCCGTCGAATTGACCCGCAATGCCAAGGAAGCCGGCGCCGACGCCTGCCTGCTGGTCGTGCCGTACTACAACAAGCCGACCCAGGAAGGCCTGTACCTGCACTTCAAGCACATCGCCGAAGCGGTCGACATCCCGCAGATTCTCTATAACGTTCCCGGCCGCACCTCCTGCGACATGCAGGCCGAGACCGTGATTCGCCTGTCCACCGTGCCGAACATCATCGGCATCAAGGAAGCGACCGGCGACCTCAAGCGCGCCAAGGCCATCCTTGATGGCGTCAGCAAGGACTTCATCGTTCTTTCTGGCGATGATCCGACCGCGGTCGAGCTGATCCTGATGGGCGGCAAGGGCAACATCTCCGTCACCGCCAACGTCGCGCCGCGTGAAATGGCCGACCTGTGCGAGGCCGCCCTCAAGGGTGATGCCGAGACTGCACGGGCGATCAACGAAAAACTGATGCCGCTGCACAAGGACCTGTTCATCGAAGCCAACCCGATTCCGGTGAAGTGGGCTTTGGTTGAAATGGGCCTGATGCACGAAGGTATTCGCCTGCCGCTGACCTGGCTGAGCGCACCTTGTCACGAAACGCTTCGCACGGCCCTGCGCCAGTGCAGCGTCCTGGTTTAATTGAGGAAGTACAACGCATGAAGCGAATGGCCGGACTTTCCGCACTTGCCTTGATTATCTCCAGCACCAGTGGCTGCGGATGGGTCTGGGGCCCGGAAGGTTATTTCCGTGACCGTGGTAGCGACTACCTGGAAGCGCAACAGACTGCACCGATGCAAATACCGCCGGATGTCCGTACCGCCAAGCGTCTGGATCCGCTGTTGCCGATCCCGCGCAACGTGGCCGATGACACCGCCACGGGCGAATACATCGTTCCTCGCCCTCAGCCGCTGACAGCGGCTGCCGACGCCAGTGCCTACTCGCTGCAGAAGAGCGGCGGCACCAGCTCCATCCTGGCGCAGAACCCGCCGGCCGAAGTCTGGCCCGTGGCCGTTCAGTTCTTCCAGGACAACGGTTTCCGCATGGATGAACAGCGCCCGCAAACCGGCGAATTCACCACGACCTGGCAGCATTCCGACGAACTGTCCGCCGCTGTCGCCAAGCGCCTGAGCGCGGCTGGCGTCAGCACCGACAGCGAAACCCGCGTGCGGGTGCGTATCGAGCCGGGCGTGCAGCGCAACACCAGTGAAGTCTATGTGGTCAGCGCCGAGCGTCCTGCCGGCAGCACCGCCGACGTGGCCTTCACCAACCGTTCGGTCAACACTGGCCTGGACGCGGCACTGGTCGACGACATGCTCGCGAGCATGAGCCGTATCTCGGAGAAGGGCGGCTCGGTCTCGATGCTGGCTTCGCGTGATTTCGACGCGCCTAGCCGTATCAGCCTGAGCGAAGACGGCAGCGGCAACCCTGTGCTGAACGTCGGTACCGACCTGGATCGTGCCTGGTCGAGCGTCGGTCGTGCGCTGGAACAAGGCGAATGGCGTGTTGAAGACATCAACCGCAGCCTGGGCCTGTACTACATCAACCTGGCCGAAAAAGCCGAGAAGAAAGACGACAAGCCAGGCTTCTTCAGCAGCCTGTTCGGCAGCGCGCCGAGCAAGGAAGAGCTTGAAGCCCGTGCCGAGCGTTATCAGGTTCGCCTGAGCAAGGTTGGCGAGAACGTCCAGGTCACCGTCGAGAAGAACATAAACACCGTGGCGCCGGCAGATGTGGCGCGTAAAGTGTTGAGCAAGATTCAAGACAACCTGGGCTGATCCTATGCGTTTTGCCGTTCTCGGCAGCGGTAGTCAAGGGAACGGCACGCTGATAGCCAGCGCTGATACGTATGTCTTGGTGGATTGTGGTTTTTCCCTGCGGGAAACCGAAAAACGCCTGCTGCGCCTGGGTGTGAACCCTGCGCAGCTGAGCGCGATACTCGTGACCCACGAACATGCCGACCACGTGCATGGCGTGGGTTTGCTGTCTCGGCGCTACAATCTGCCTGTCTACCTCAGTCGCGGGACCTTGCGCGGGATGCGCAAACCGATTGAACCCGCAGGCTTTGTGGCCGGCGGCGAGCAACTGCAGGTCGGCGACTTGAGCATCGACGTCATTGCCGTGGCCCATGATGCTTTGGAGCCGACGCAATACGTGTTCAGTGACGGGGAGCGGCGTTTCGGCCTGCTGACCGACCTGGGCTCGTACTGCAACAAGGTGCTGGACGGCTATCGCGACCTCGATGCATTGATGATCGAGTCCAACCATTGCCGTGACAGGCTGGCTCGCGGTCACTACCCGTACTTTCTCAAGCAACGGGTGGGCGGTGAACTGGGACATTTGAACAACCATCAGGCGGCATTCCTGGTGGCCGAGTTGGGCTGGAAAGACCTGCAACACCTGGTCCTGGCCCATCTGAGCAGTAAGAACAACCTGCCGCGGCTGGCCCGGCAATGTTTTGTCGACACCCTCGGGTGCGACCCGGACTGGCTGCAACTGGCCGATCAAGATTCAGGGCTCGACTGGCGTCACATCGCCTAGCCCATCTACTTAGCAAGCGGAGCCCATCATGGAAAAACGTGAAGAACTCTACCGCGGCAAAGCGAAGTCGGTTTACAAGACCGACGACGCTAACCGTTTGATCCTGCTGTTTCGCAACGACACTTCGGCGTTCGACGGCAAGCGTATCGAACAGCTCGACCGCAAAGGCATGGTGAACAACAAGTTCAACGCCTTCATCATGCAGAAGCTCGAAGCCGCCGGCGTGCCGACCCAATTCGACAAACTGCTGGGCGACAACGAGTGCCTGGTGAAGAAGCTGGATATGATCCCGGTCGAGTGCGTCGTGCGTAACTACGCCGCTGGCAGCCTGGTCAAGCGCCTGGGTGTCGAAGAGGGCATGAAGCTCAACCCTTACACCTTCGAACTGTTCCTGAAGGACGACGCCAAGGGCGACCCGTTCATCAACGAATCCCACGTCGTGGCATTCGGTTGGGGCACCGCCGAGCAACTGGTTCGCATGAAAGAACTGTCGCTCAAGGTCAACGAAGTCCTGAACAAACTGTTCGACGACGCCGGCCTGCTGCTGGTCGACTTCAAGCTGGAATTCGGCGTGTTCCACGATGGCTCCATCGTCCTGGGCGACGAATTCAGCCCGGACGGCTGCCGCCTGTGGGACAAGGCAACCGGCAAGAAAATGGACAAGGACCGCTTCCGTCAGGGCCTCGGTGACGTCATCGAAGCCTACGAAGAAGTCGCCAATCGTCTGGGCGTACCGCTTTAACCGACGCAAGCATCTGAAAGCACAGAAATATTTCGCTTAGGGGGTTCGCTTCCGGCGAAAGTGTTGTTATGATGCGCGCCGTTGGAGAGATGCCAGAGTGGCCGAATGGGACGGATTCGAAATCCGTTGTACCTTCACCGGTACCTAGGGTTCGAATCCCTATCTCTCCGCCATTACATAGAAAAAGCCCCGTAGCTGAAAAGTTACGGGGCTTTTTCGTTTCATCTTGCGCTGCGCGAGAGTTGCAGGATTTGCGTGAAGGTGCCATCGGGATTGGGTTCCGTACTCATTTCACCGCTGAACCCGGCGTATTCTCCTGTGGCGCCAATCACCGCGACAATCGACTGCCCTGTTTCATGCTCCTGTCCGGCCACGACGATACTGGCGGCCGTTTTGCCCGCCGCGTCGTTGAATAGCAGGGTCCATTGGCACTGGCTGTGTTTTTCGGGAAGTGTGTTCACGCAGTAGCCGCTATTGCTGCCGATATCTTGTCGCTGCTCGTTCATCAGCGGCTGGTCGAAGACAAACAAGTCACCCTGCGAGGGGCCGGGCGGATCGAGGTCTATCGCGTTCTTCATACCGCGGGTGCCGTCGGCGTAGGTGATCAGGGTGAGTGTCTCAGGTTCATTGGCGTGCACAATGACGGGCATGCCTATCAACATCAGGCATAGCGTGCGAAGGGCGAAGACGTTCATGTTTTTCGGCTCGGGTTATGAAAAAGAGAGGCTGCAGCGGCAAAGACTAACGGGCGGACTTGGGCGCGGCGAACCCTACAATGTGAGTGCATATGACGGCGGCGTAGCGGACTCAGTGGAGCCTGGAGTTGCGAACGCCGAAGCTTTTTCCTCGAAATATCCCCTGACACTGAAAAACGTCTTCTTGAAAGTTCCTCCTCTACTCTGGCTTTCGCAGGTCACTGACCTGCAGTCACCAGCAATTGCAAGGAGTGAGCAATGTATTTTGAGATTTACAGGCAAATCCGCGGCACCCTTCTGACTGGCAGGGGCCAGTGGCGGTGGCGGTTGAAGGCGGGGAATCATGAAACCATTGCCAGCGGGGAGTCTTACGTCAACAAGGGCGATTGCGTGCATGCAATCAACTTGATCAAGGGGACCTGCGAGCAGACCCCGATCAAGGAAATCTAGCTTTAGGGTGGTGAAGCTGCTCGTTCAGAGCAGCTTCGTTCCCAACCGGTTTTACGGCTGGGAATGACCCAGTTTTCTCTTGATCAGTTCGTAGACGTCCTTGTGGGTGGAGTTGTGCAGGGATTTGTCCTTGCAGGCCGAGGCGAGGAACGTTTTGACCTCTTCCCTGGCGTGGGGGTACAGGCTGGCGACGTAGTCGGCTTCGTGGGTCTGGGTGCAGTTGAAGTGCTTGTCGTCTTTGGCTTTGTCTCTGGCCATGGTGCCGCTCCTTTTGATAACGCATGTTTTGGATGACGAGGCTGGTTATTCCCCTCGTGCGTCGCTGAGCTTAGGGACCCACGGGCTGACTGCCAGTAGGTGCAGGTAAAAAGGAAGGGGCTGTAGGACGAGGCGTGGGCAGGCATCTTGCTTAAACGTGAACCGCGTCCGGCTGTTGGACTTGAGTTGGATGGACGGCAGTTGCCCCAGCTACCTAAACTGTCAGCAGATTTGGGGATTGGGGGCAGTGGATGAATCGCAACGAACTTCGCAAGGCCGATATCAACCTGATGGTGGTATTCGAAACACTGATGCTCGAGCGCAATGTCACTCGGGTGGCGGAGAAGCTGTTTCTCGGCCAGCCGACCATCAGCTCTGCACTCAACCGCTTGCGTGCGATGTTCAATGATCCACTGTTCATCCGCGTTGGCCACCGCATGGAGCCGACAGCGCGGGCGGAGGAGATCATCAGGCACCTGTCGCCGGCGCTGGATTCCTTGTCCGTGGCCTTGAGCCTGACCCATGATTTTGACCCGGCCAGCAGCACGATGACATTCCGCATCGGGTTGTCCGACGATGTCGAGTTCGGCCTGTTGCCGCCATTGCTGCGAACTCTGCGCCAGGAAGCGCCCAAAGTGGTGTTTGTGGTGCAGCATGTCGATTACTGGCGGATTCCCGACTTGCTGGCGTCCGGCGATATCACGGTGGGTATCAGCCAGACTCGTGGCTTGCCGGCCAATGCCAAGCGCAAGTTGCTGCGGCACATCCAGCCCAGCATATTGCGCGCCGATGCCAGCGACACCCCGCTGACCCTCGATGAATATTGCGCGCGACCACATGTGCTGGTGTCCCATACCGCTAACGTCAGCGGCTACGCCGACGAGTGGCTGGCGGAAATCGGCCGCACGCGCCAGGTGGTGCTCTCGGTACCGCAATACAGTTCGTTGCCGGCACTGCTCGCCGGGACGGACCTGATTGCCAGTCTGCCGGACTACACCGCCGAGGCGATGGCCGCATCGGGAACGCTGTTCAAGGAACCCTTTCCGTTCAAGACGCCGACCCTGGACTTGTCCATGGTCTGGCTCAGTCATGTCGATACCGACCCTGCCGAACGCTGGTTGCGCTCGCGCCTGGAGGCGTTCATGAGTGAGCGTGCAGTTTTGCCGCTGCCCGAATGAATCGGGCGGCGCTCTGTTATACGTAGGACCTTTCCATTCCCTTAGGAGTCAACTCATGCCTCACCTGCACATGGAATACACCGCCAACCTGACTGACCTGAATGCCGATGTGGCACTGATGCGGTTGAACAATACGCTGGTGGGTTCCGGTCAATTTGCTGCCGAATTCGACATCAAGAGCCGCGCGGTCAAGGTCGAGACATTCAAGGTTGGAACGGCATTGGCTGAGCGGGCGTTCGTGCATGTGAAACTGGCGCTGTTGAGTGGTCGTTCGGCACAGATCAAGAAACAACTCTCCGAAAGCCTGCTGGCGGTGGTGCAGGAACTGTGTGAGTGGCCGAGCGGCGTTGAAGTCCAGTTGTGCGTGGAGATTCTCGACATCGATCGCGAATCTTATTCGAAGACATCTATTGGTCAATGAGCTGTAGCGCTTCACTGGTTCAATTGACCAGGTCTCTCTTAATTAAAGCGGGTTGCTAATCATGGCAGGTATTCAGAAAGCTGCTCAACTGGGCTACTCATCGCAAGCTGGAACTTATGCCAAGGGGCGCCCGAGCTATCCACGCGAACTGGTTACCTGGCTTAGAGAAACACTTGAAATTCAACCGGGGTCGACGGTAGTTGATTTAGGAGCCGGCACCGGTAAATTCACTCAGTTATTGGGATCAATGGAGATTGATGTCGTAGCGGTCGAGCCCATAGAAGCCATGCGAGCCGAGTTTGCCGGGAATCTACCGCACATCACGATCTTGGAGGGAACGGCCGAATCCATCCCGCTCAACTCCGGAGCAGCGCGAGCACTGGTATGCGCTCAGGCTTTCCACTGGTTTGCAAATGAAACGGCCCTTGCCGAGATTCACCGAGTGCTTGAACCGAACGGTCGGTTGGGGTTGATCTGGAACGTGCGTGATGAGTCGGTGGACTGGGTTGCGGCCATCACAGACATCATCGCGCCGTACGAAGGCGATACCCCACGCTTTCATACCGGGGACTGGAAATTGGCATTCACTGGGCGTTACTTTTCTGAACCAGAACTTACCTGCTTCCCATACACCCATGCGGGTAGCGCCAAGGAAGTCATCATGGACCGATTTCTCTCGGTGAGTTTTATCGCTGCCCTACCTCCTACCGAAAAGGCGAAAGTTTCCGAACAGTTGCAGAGACTGATCCAAACACATCCGTACCTTCGCGAGTGTGGAACCATTGAGCTTCCGTATCAAACTCGAGCTTATCTGTGTCGTCGGTTAGAGGGAACTCCATAGTAATTTAGCATTGGTGGGGGCGGCGGAGCCAAGCTAATAAACCAAAAAAGTGCCGTTCGCTGAGGTAAGTTGTTTGTGGATTAAAAAAGATTAAGCATGGCCAAATGAACGAGTCGCCACGCTGGCGTCTTCCGAAGTCTGCGGCCGAATTTCGTCTTCTAGAGTTGCATCGTTGAAGTAAAACTGGCGCTGTTGAGTGGTCGTTCGGCACAGATCAAGAAACAGCTCTCCGAAAGCCTGCTGGCGGTGGTGCAGGAACTGTGTGAGTGGCCGAGCGGCGTTGAAGTCCAGTTGTGCGTGGAGATTCTCGACATCGATCGCGATTCCTACAGCAAGACCGCCATCAACAACTGAGTATCAGGCCGTTTCCTGCTCGACGCAGGCCTGGATCACTTGCTCTCGCAGCCAGGTGTTGGCGCTGTCCTGATCAACTCTCTGGTTCCACTGCATGTCGAGGGTGAAGCCCGGCAAGCCTTCCGGTGTTTCACAGTGATCGAAGGTGTCGGCACTGGCCAACAATCGCTGGATGCGCCGGGGCAGGGTCAGGGCATAGTCGGTGCCGGTAATCAGCTTCAGCGCTGCACTGTAGCTGTTGGCGCGTGCGACGATCTGGCGCTGTTGTGCCTGCTGAGCGAGCCAGCCGTCGACCATGTTGGTCGCGGACGTCCAGGGTGTCGGGAACACGTGTCGACGTTCGACATAGGTTTGCAGGCTCAAGCGTGGTTCTGCCGGCGTGGCGCGTTTGTCGAACACACATACCAGATCATCTTCGAGCAGTGCCTGCGATTTGAAATCGACGTGACGGCGATGAAAGTTCGGACCGAAGCACATCACCAGGTCGAGGCTGCCGTCGCGCAACGCTTCGGCAGGGATATCGGCTTCGAGTTTGAACACATTGACCATCACCGGAAGATCGGCGAGGTCGAAGGTTTTCAACAAGCGCGGCAGGATCAACTGCTCGAAATATTCCGGTGCGCAGATGTTGAAGGTCACGGGCTGTAGGCTCGGGTCGAAGGCGGGTGAGCCGGCATGACACAGATTGATGCTCTGGAGGATTTTCAGCGCGTGGGGATACATCGCGCCGGCCTTGCCCGTGGGCTGCATGCCGCCGGTACGGGTATTGATGAATAGCTCGTCTTCGAAAATGGCGCGCAGCTTTTTCAGGCAGTAGCTCACTGTGGACTGGCTGACGCAAAGCGTCTCGGACACGCCGGTGACGCTGTTCTGCTCATACACGGCGACGAACACCAAGAGGTCCTGCATGTCGAGTTTTCTAAGCGAATTACTGTTCAGCATCCATTGCGTCTCGCTGCGCCCCTTGCGCTGACCGTGTGCAAGGGTGAGCGAATGATCCTAGCGGAATGAGAGAGCAGGGAGAATGCCTCGCAGGAAGTTTCGCCCAAGGGACTTTCAGCTCCGGACCATCGCCGACACGGCGCGGCGACTGGACATCAACAGCGCGAACATGCCGACACCCACCAGTGCCGCGCCGGCCATTTCCAGCGGCAGCGGCATCTGGCGCCCCCAGAGCCAGTGAAACATCGTGATAAACAGCGTACTCAGGTAGATGTAGGAAATCACCGAGGACGGCGCGATCACGCCGATGGCCCGGTGCAATAGCCAAAACGTCGCCAGGGTGGCGAACACCGCCAGGTACATCAGCCAGTAGAAATCGTTGAGCGTCAGTAATGATGCCGAGCGCCAACCGCCACTGAGTCCACAGAACACCAGCAGAAACAGCGCACCGAACAGCATGTTCCAGAACGTCATGGGCACCGGCCCGCGCCCTTTGAGGCTATTGGCTTTCAGGCGTTGGCTGAGAGGGGCGTAGAGTGCCATCGCCAGGCAACCGCTGCCGTACACCGCCAGTGCGTACGGCGATGGCAGCTCACCGGGGCCGGTGCCTTTCATGATCAGCAACACTGCCCCGGCAGCAGCGAGCAGCATCGGCACAATCCGTTGCTTCAGGCGGTTGTCCGGTGTCAGCACGGCTTCGAAACCCAGGGTCATCAGTGGCACCAGCGTGAACATCGTCCCGGTGTTGACGGCCGAGGTGTAGCGCAATGCTTCGAACAGCGAACCGAAGTACAACGCCAGCAGCAGGCCGAGCACCGCGTGGCCGAGCAGCCCGCGGACGGTCATGACGGTATCGCCCTTGAGCAGCAATAGCGGCAGAAACACCAATGCGCAAAACAGCAGGCGCAAACCGGTCAGCAGGATTGGGTCGATGGCCTGGCTGACTTGCGCCGCTGCGGTGAACGATGCGGCGATCAACAAGGCCCACAGCAGCATGCTGGCGTGAGCGACGGCGAAACCGGTGGTTTTCATGGCAGTCTCCGGGTCAGTGAATATGGCGGGCGTAGTGCCTTGGGTTGAAGCGCAAGACCATCAGCATCATCAGCGCCATGACCGCCGTCAGCGACCACCAGGCCCATTCAAAGCTGCCGAGCTGGTCGCGGATTATCCCCGCCAGCAACGGCGACAGGCCAGCGATCAGGTAGCCGATGCCTTGCACGAACGCGGTCAGGCCACCGGCGCGCAAGGGGGTGTCCAGGTGATCCAGCGATACGATCAGGCTCATCGGGAACAGGCCGCCAATGCCCAGTCCCAGCAGGCATGGCCACATCAGGCTCAGATGCCGGGGGCTCAGAATCAGTCCGCAGAAACCGGCGATGATCAGTGCAAGCAATGTCATCAGCACGACGCGGCGGTCGCGGCTGCGATTGGCGATGAGCGGGGTCAGCAGACCCGACAGTACTTCCATGGCGGTCAGAAATCCGAGCAGCAATCCGGCGTGCTGTTCGCTCCAGCCCTTTTCCACGTAGTACGGCGCCAGCCAGGCGAGGACACAGGTGTAGGACGCAGTGCCCAGGCCAAAGAAGATCGCGAGTAACCATGCGCGGGAATTGGCGAAGAACGAACCGTTACTGGCGGTCTTGGCATCCAGTGTCGGTATCTGCACCCGTTGGGTACCCCAGAACAACAATGCCAGCACGGCGAGAACCGCCCAGACCGCCAGGCCCATGCGCCAACTGCCGGTACGCTCCATCACCAGTGGCGCAAAGGCAGCTCCAATGGTGGCACCGCCCATGATCGACGTGACGTAGAGCCCCATGCACAGGGCAACGTGGTCGCTGAAGCGGGATTTGATCAGCGCTGGCATCAGGGCCTGGATCAGGGCGATCCCGATGCCTGCCAGCACCGCACTGAGGAGCAACTGCGTGGCTGAATCAAGGAACAACCGCGAGACCGTGGCCACGCCGATGATCAGCAACGAGAACACCACGGTGCGTTGATCGCCGAGTCGCTGGCTGACGCGCAGGCCGACAAACATCGCCAGCCCCATGGCCATCACCGGCAACATTGTCAGCAGTGAAGCCAGGCTGAAGCTCAGTGGGATGTCGTCGCGAATCGCCGAGAGCAGTGGTCCGACAGCGGCCATGGAAGGGCGCAGGTTCAGGGCCACCAGGACAATGCTGAACAGGAGCCAGAGCGCAGGGCGGGAAGTGACTCGAATGTTTTCCATGATCGGACCTTGAACAATAGGGTTCCGATTAGGCGCGAGAGACCCGAAGGGCACAAATCAGAAAGTCCGTGGTGGTATTTAGAATTCAAATACAAATTGCTCCGACAGAGGCGCCACCCAACAGCCAAATGTTTAGCCAGATCACATCCAAGGTTCTTCAAATCCTGATTTAACGACTCAACCCATCGTGTGACGCTGCGGGTCATCTGTTTTCTGCGGTTCTCTCTATGGACGGTTGGCCAGTCGTAATCCACCTCAAGGCATCCACCGACGCTCGTGCGTCGAGCCTTGGTCGTCGGTTCACGCCCGCCACCGCGCCAAACCTCTCTGCACTTCCTTCTGAACTGGCTTTTTGGGCGCTGTGGCATTGCCGCCATGCGCGCCCGCCGGATTCCTGCTTTTTCCGCTGATTGTTCCTACATTTTCCGGCTGATGCCGGGATTAAAGCGCGGGTGCTTTTGCGTACCCGCCTGACACGGAAAAAGAGAGTTTCCA
The DNA here is from genome assembly GCF_019956575.1 of Pseudomonas sp. A-R-19. NCBI lineage: Bacteria > Pseudomonadati > Pseudomonadota > Gammaproteobacteria > Pseudomonadales > Pseudomonadaceae > Pseudomonas > Pseudomonas sp. A-R-19. The sequence continues at coordinate 220,827 of NZ_JAHBDR010000049.1, read as the reverse complement.
TGAGTAGTGCCACGACCTCGTTTGCCACCCAGCAAGAAGCCCTGACCTTTCTGCAGCAGAACCCGGATGTTGAAATGTTCGAGCTGTTCATCCTCGACAACAACGGAGTGCCGCGCGGCAAGCTGCTGCATCGTGACGAGTTGCTCGCGGTGTATGAAAGCGGGCGGCCATTGCCGAGCACCATCCTCGGCCTGACCATCAATGGCGATGACGTGGAAAACTCCGGGCTGGTCTGGGATGTCGGGGATATCGACTGCCGGGCCTACCCGATCAGCGGCAGCCTCACGCGTATGCCGTGGCGCCTGATACCGACCGCGGCCGTGCAGGTCAGCATGCATCCGTCGGAGGGAATGCCCGCCACCATTGCCGATCCTCGTCATTTACTGGCGAAAGTCATCGAAGGTTTGCAGGCTGACGGTTATTACCCGGTCATGGCGGCGGAGCTGGAGTTCTACCTGCTGGATCAGCAGCGCGACAGCAACGGCCGGCCGCAACCGGCACGGGATGTCGATGGCGGGCGTCCGCGTGGTACCCAGGTCTATGGGTTGCGTGAACTTGAACAGATCGAACCGTTCCTGGCCGATCTGTACAGCGCCTGCAAGCTCCAGGGGATTCCGGCGCGCACGGCCATTTCCGAATACGCACCGGGGCAGGTGGAAATCACCCTCGAACACCGCACCGACGCGCTGCAGGCGATGGATGAAGCGGTGCGCTACAAGCGCCTGGTCAAGGGAGTGGCACACAAGCACGGCATGACCGCCTGCTTCATGGCCAAGCCCTTCGATGACCTGGCCGGCACCGGGATGCACATGCACGTGAGCCTGGCGGACAAGGACGGCAACAACCTCTTTGCCAGCGAAGCCCCGGATGGCACGCCGCTGCTCAAGCAGGCTGTCGCAGGCATGCTCAGTACCTTGCTCGATTCGCTATTGCTGTTCTGCCCGAACGCCAACTCCTACCGTCGATTCCAGGCCAACAGCTATGCGCCCCTGGCGGCCACCTGGGGCGTGGACAATCGCACAGTGAGTTTGCGCGTACCCGGCGGGCCGGCGTATTCGCGGCATATCGAGCATCGAATTTGTGGCGCGGATGCCAACCCCTATCTGGCGGCTGCGGCAATTCTGGCCGGTATTCATCGCGGTATCCGCGAACAACTCGACCCCGGTGCGCCGGTGGAAGGCAATGGCTACGCCCAGGCTGCGAAACTGTTGCCGACAGACTGGCTGACCACCTTGCGCTCGCTGGAGGGTTCCAGTTGGGCCAGGGAAGCTTTTGGTGGCGAATTCCTCGGTGTCTACCTGGCGGTGAAGCGCGCCGAGTATCGCCAATTCATGGGCGAGGTCGGAGAGCAGGACTGGCGCTGGTATTTGCACCAGGCTTGAGTCAAAGCTGAACCTAAGCTGAACAGTTCTCAAAAAGTCTGAAAGTTTCAGGCGGTCTTGTAAGCCAACTAATTGTTGGCTTCTTTTTCACAAAAAATTGATGGTTGGCTACCTAAAATTAGAATTGTCTCGGTAAATGAAATTTTCACATTTGCCGAAGACATTTCTTTTCAGGACCCGCCGAACCTCATGCTTAAGATTAAAGCCGTGCGCCCAGAATGGGTGACACTGATTGCCAGCGTATTTTTGTTAATTTGCTTCAATTTTGTGCTCTGGCAACACCTGTTCGAAATCACCGCATCCGATGGTAAAGGCATCGCCATGCGCGTGGCTTTCGGGGTGATGATCTGCGCGGCCTTCAACATTGTATTGACCCTGCTGGCATTCCGGCCGGTACTCAAGCCGGTCCTGATCCTGCTGTTCATGATCAGCGCGGGCGTGGCGTATTTCATGAGTCAGTATGGTGTTCTGATCGACACCGGCATGTTGCGTAACTTTGCTGAAACCAATGCCACGGAAGTTCGCGACTTACTGTCGCTCAAGTTGTTTGTTTATATTGCGCTGCTTGGAGTTCTACCGTCTTGGCTGTTGTGGAAGACTCCAATCAGTTATCGACGTTGGCACCGTGAACTGCTCAGTAAAGTTCTGGTGACTTTTGCTTCGGTGGCGGTGATCGGTGGTGTTGCGCTGGTTAACTATCAAGGCCTGTCTTCACTGTTTCGCAATCATCACGAATTGCGCCTGATGGTGGTGCCAAGCAACTACATTGGTGCCTCGGCGGGTCTCTTGCGCGAGAAAGTAGCGACGGCACGCCAGCCCTTTGTCAAACTCGGTGAAGATGCCCAGCGCAATCCGGCCTGGCAAACTCACGGGCGCAAATCCCTGACCGTTCTTGTCGTGGGTGAAAGTGCCCGGGCGGAGAACTTCGGCATCCTTGGCTATAGCCGTGACACCACGCCGAAACTGAGTAAGGAAGAGGGCCTGATCGCCTTCACCGATGTGCACTCCTGCGGTACTGAAACCGCCGTCTCGGTGCCTTGCATGTTCTCCAATATGGGGCGCAAGGACTACAACGCCAGCAAGGCAAAGAATGAAGAAGGCCTGCTGGATGTGCTCAAGCATGCAGGTATCGACGTGATCTGGCGTGACAACCAGTCTGGCTGCAAGGGTACGTGCGATCGCGTCACGGTTCAGGACGTCAGCAATCTGAAAGACCCAACGCTGTGCGCCAACAGTGAATGCCGCGACGAAATCCTCCTGCAAGGGCTGCAACATTTCATCGATAGCCTGGACAAGGACACGGTATTGGTATTGCACCAGATGGGCAGCCACGGTCCGGAGTACTTCAAGCGTTATCCGAAAGAGTTCGAGCACTTCACCCCGGTTTGCGAAAGCAATGCCCTGAACAATTGCAGTCGCGAAAGTATCGTCAATGGCTACGACAACACCCTGGTATATACCGACCATGTGCTGTCGACCTTGATCGATCTGCTGCGCAGCAATCAGGACAAAGTGGATACCGCGATGCTGTACCTGTCGGACCACGGCGAATCCCTGGGTGAGTACAACTTGTTCCTCCACGGCACGCCTTACATGCTGGCACCGGAGCAGCAAAAGCATGTGGCCATGTTTGCCTGGTTCTCCGACAGCTATAAAAAGTCGTTTGCGGTAGATACCCATTGCCTGCAACAGAGTCGTGAAAAGCCCCTGAGCCAGGACAACCTGTTCCATTCGATGCTTGGGCTGCTGGAAGTCAACAGCAAGGTCTACAACCAGGATCTGGACATGTTTGCCGGCTGTCGTGGCCCAGTGTCCGACGGCGTGTTGGCCAAAGATTGAGTGCTCCGATTTTGTTTCACGCGGTGGCCGCCGTCCTGCGGCCTGTAGAACCTTTATCAAGAGCCATTGCACATGTCCGCTCAGCCCCCGTCCGCCATCGAGCTTGAGATTGCCCGGCGCTACGACCAGGAGCACGCGCGCGTCTGCCTTCAGCCGCAAGCGCCTGGCCTGACCGGACGTCTGGTGCTTTGGCGTGAGGAGCGTCTGGTGCGCAACGCGCTCAAGGTCGCCGGCGAACCGGGGCTGATCCTTGATGTGGCTTGCGGTGTGGGGCGTTTTTGGCCGGTGCTGGCCGAACATGCCAATCGGGTGATCCTGGCGACGGATCCGTCCCAGGACATCCTCGATCATGCCCTCACACACCACCCGAAGAGTCTGTTGAAGCGGATCAAGACCTTTCAAAGCTCCGCATTCACGATTGGTTTGTCGGAGAACGCGGTTGACTGCATTTTTTGCATGCAACTGTTTCAGCACCTCACCAACCCGGAACATCGTCTGGCGATGCTGGGCGAGTTTTATCGGGTCAGTCGCGATACGGTGATTGTCGCGGTGCGCCTTGACGGTCGTTTCAAGGGCGCGGGTGCGGAGATGGAAGGGCCATTGCCCAGCAAGACCAAGGTGGAAAGCGAGTTCAGGCAGGCGGGTTTCCGTCTGCTCAGCCATCAGGACTTCTTCCCCGGTTGTGCGCGGATGCGGATCTACGTGCTGGGTAAGACCAGCTAGCGCGACGTTGTCGGACTATTCTTCATATCACGCAGTAATTTTCGCTAACGCTCTTGTTCAGTGGATGCGCGGAAATCGCCGGGGGCGATATATACTGCGCGCCATTCTTCAAGGGAGAGCCGTGTGGCCATCGATATTCACTGGATTCGCGACAACGATAGCCTCGGACGCTTGTGTGCCGAGTGGCAGCAGTTGCCATTCGTTGCCCTCGACACCGAATTCATGCGGGTCGACACCTTCTACCCGATCGCTGGCCTGCTGCAGGTCGGTGATGGCAAGCGCGCCTACCTGATTGACCCGCTGACCATCGACAGCTGGCAACCATTGGCTGCGTTGCTGGAAAACCCGGCCGTGGTCAAAGTTGTCCACGCGTGCAGCGAAGACCTCGAAGTCCTGCTACGCCTGACCGGCAGCCTGCCGGCGCCACTGTTCGATACCCAACTGGCCGCCGCTTACCTGAACCTCGGTTTTTCCATGGGCTATTCGCGGCTGGTGCAGGAAGTGCTCGGCATCGACCTGCCCAAGGGTGAAACCCGTTCCGACTGGCTGCAGCGTCCGCTTTCCGAAACGCAGATCAGCTATGCCGCGGAAGATGCCGTGCATTTGGCTGAAGTCTTCGTAAGGCTGCGCCCAAAGCTGTCGGACGACAAGTACGCCTGGGTCCTGGAAGACGGCGCTGAACTGGTGGCCAACCTGCGCCGCGAGATCGACCCGTACGAGGTCTATCGCGATGCCAAGCTGGCCTGGAAGCTGTCCCGCGCCCAACTCGCGGTTTTGCGTGAGCTGTGCGCCTGGCGTGAAAAGGAAGCCCGGGCCCGTGACCTACCGCGCAACCGGATTGTCCGCGAGCATTCGCTGTGGCCGCTGGCGCGTACGCAACCGGATAACCTTGGCGCCCTGGCGAAAATCGAAGACATGCACCCGCGTACCGTGCGTCAGGACGGCGAGTTTCTGCTTGATCTGATCAAGCGCTCTGGCAGTGTGTCGCCTGATCAATGGCCGCCAGCCGTGCCAGAGCCGTTGCCAGTGGATGCCGCCGCGCTGCTCAAGCAACTGAAGGCCATCGGCCAGGCGGAGGCCGAGCGCCTGAACATCGCCCCGGAACTGATGCTGCGCAAGAAAACCCTGGAAGCGCTGCTCAAGAGCGGCTTCCCCAATGGTCCCTACCAATTGCCTGATTCGCTGCGTGGCTGGCGTCGCGAATTGATGGGCCAGGCGCTGCTCGACAGCCTGGCCACCGCCGGAGAACAGCCTTGAAACGTATTTGTTCCATCTACCGCAGCTCGAAGAGAAACGAAATGTACCTGTACGTGCTCAAGAGCGATGCTCTGGAGCGCGTGCCGGATCCCCTGATGGCAGCCTTCGGCAAGGCCATCCATGCATTCGACCTGGTGCTGAGCCCCGAGCGCAAGCTGTCGCGCGAGGACATCGAGGTCGTGCTGGAAAACCTCGACAAACAGGGTTATCACCTGCAAATGCCGCCTGCCGAAGACGAGTACATCGAGCACTTGCCGGAAGAATTGTTGCGCCGCAACGATCCGATGTGAGCGGCAGACAGGCTCTGTTCAGAGTGGTTATGAAACACTGATCGATTTTAGCGATGGCAGCATCGACGGAGCACGGCTCTGTCGGCTGTCGTCTGCACCGTTTTTGAAAGGTTTGAAGCATGCGCGTCCTGATTGCTGAACACGACCACCCCGTGTACGCCCAACTGTTGCGCGAGGCGGCACCGGACCTGGAGGTGCTGACCAGCGGTGATTCCGCCGAACTGGCCAGTCAGGCCGCCGATTGTCCGGTGTGGCTCGGCCAGCCTGATTTGCTGGCGACCCTGTTGCGCCAGGGGCATCAACCGCAATGGCTGCAATCGACCTGGGCTGGCATTACGCCGCTGCTGGCCGACGGCTTGCCACGGCACTACCAGCTGACGCGTGCCGTCGGCATCTTCGGCCAGGTCATGGCCGAGTACGTGCTCACCTATATGCTCGGTCACGAACGTGAAGTGCTGGCGCGGCTGGTCAGCCAGGTCGAGCGCAAATGGGACAGTCGCCATGGCCAGAGCCTGGCGGGGCGCAAGGTGTTGATCGTCGGCACGGGCGATATCGGTCAAAGTGTCGCGCAGTTCCTCGTGCCGTTTGGCGTCGAGTTGTATGGCGTTGCCAGCAGCGCGCGGGAACAGGCACCGTTTATCGAAGTCGGTTCACTGGCGGATCTGCCACGGCTGGTCGGTGAAGTCGATTACGTGGTCAACCTGTTGCCGAACACACCGGACACCCACGATATCTACGACGCGGCGCTGTTCAAGCAATTCAAGCCGACCGGGTTGTTCATCAACGCCGGGCGCGGTGTGGCAGTGGTCGATGCGGATCTGGTGGAAGCCTTGAAGGAAGGGCATCTGGCGGGCGCGGTGATTGACGTCTGCCGTCAGGAACCCTTGCCACAGCGTCATCCATTCTGGACCGCCTGGGGCCTGTTGCTGACCGGCCACAGCTCGGCACCGACTTCGCCGTCACTGATGGTGAAGCTGTTTGTCGAAAACCTGCGGGCGTATCAGGCGGGAGAAGCGTTGCGCGGAGAAGTGGATTTCGATCGCGGGTATTGATTCACCGCCATCAAAAATGTGGGAGCGGGCTTGCTCGCGAATGCAGGGTGTCAGTCACTGAACTTGTCGACTGACACTCCGCATTCGCGAGCAAGCCCGCTCCCACAATGTTTTGTGCAGTGGCTTAGAGGGTGAAGTCACCTTCAGCCGCCAGCTCGCTCAACGGACGACGCGGGCTCGGTTCTTCACGGGCTTGCAGGTAATCCGCCAGGCTTGCCTTGTCCCCCAGCTTGCCCACTGCGACGGCGGCGTGCAGGGCGTAGCCTTCAGGAATGCTCAGCTCCTTGCGGGTCAGTTCCTGGTCGAAACCGGCCATGCCATGGGTGTGCCAGCCGCTCAGGCTCGCTTGCAAGGCCAGGTGGCCCCAGGCCGAACCGGTGTCGAAGGTATGCCACAGGGCCGGGGTTTCTTCGGTGGCGCCAGGCACGGCGAAGGTGGTTTTCGAGATCACGATCACCAGGGCCGAAGCATGTTGCGCCCAGCTGCGGTTGAATTCATTGAGCAGGCCCAGGTAACGCTCCCAGTTCGGCGTGTCGCGACGTGCGTAAAGGAAACGCCAGGGTTGCGAGTTGTAGGCCGAGGGTGCCCAGCGCGCGGCTTCGAAGAAGCTCAGCAGGGTTTCCTCCGGGATCGTTTCGCCAGTGAAGGCGCGGGGCGACCAGCGATCGGTGAACTGTGGGTGAATAGCGTAATCGGCAACGCGTGGGTTGGCACTCATCAAGAGATTCCTTGCTACGTTTTAAAGTGAGGGTCGTCCGAAAACTGTGGGCACGGTTGAGCCGGGCCGTGAGGTTTTTCGAGAGCCGTGGCAGTTCACCGTAATGCAACGCGGTTGAGCGTTAATGGCACGCAGGTCAGGCTCCTTGCGATTGGCAAAGCTACTTGCCAGCGCAAAAACTGACAAGCCCGATCTACCGACAGTCGCCAATGCTTGGCCCAAGGGGCTTCGGGCACTAGACTGGCGGCCTTTTCACCACCTGATGTCGATGCTCGAACCATGGCCGCCAAAGTAGAACCGTTCTGGATACGCAAAACCCTCGATCAACTCGATCAGGAGGAATGGGAGTCGCTGTGCGACGGCTGTGGATTGTGCTGCCTGCAAAAACTTGAAGACGAAGACGACAACAGCGTTTATTACACGCGCATCGCCTGCAAGCTGCTGGACCTGAAAACCTGCCAGTGCAAGGACTATCCTAACCGCCGTGACTCCGTGCCGGACTGTATCCAGCTCACGCCGGGCAAGGCCGACGAATTCAAATGGCTGCCGCCGACCTGCGGCTATCGCCTGGTCAGCGAAGGCAAGGACCTGCCGTTGTGGCATCACCTGGTGTGCGGTGATCGCGATGCCGTGCATCACGAGCGGATTTCCCAGTCCGGGCGCATGCTCGCCGAGGGCAGCGTGCCGGAAGATGACTGGGAAGATCACCTGATTTTCCGCGCGGGCTAATGCTCATCGCTTTTTGTGGCGAGGGAGCTTGCTCCCGCTTGAGTGCGTAGCACTCACAAAGTCGCCAGTGCTAACAAGGATTTGGGGCTGCCATGCAGCCCAGCGCGAGCAAGCTCGCTCGCCACATCAGGAGTGTGTGTATGGCTGTGGGATGGCGGCGGGCGTGGATCGTTGGATTACTGGCGGTGAGTTCGCCCGTATGGGCCGCGAACAAGGTCAATCTGGATTATCACGTGCGCCTGTTGCCGCAGAGCGATCAGGCCGAAGTGCGCCTGACGCTCGCCCAGGGTTCGGCGGTACGCAGCCTGGACTTCAACCTCGGCGACGGCAGCCACTACAGCGATTTCAAGGTCGACGGCCAATGGCTACTGACACCCGGCAAAGCGACTCGCGGTGTCTGGCGCCCGGCGGCCGACAAGGCCAGCCTGACCTACCGCGTGAAAATCAGCCACGGGCGCAAGAACGGCAGCTTCGACACGCGCATGACGCCAAACTGGGCGTTGATGCGCGGCGACGATCTGGTGCCGGCCGCCAGGCTCGATCAACAGGATGGCACCGAACTGGTTTCACGCCTCGAATTCGAGCTGCCCGCTGGCTGGAAAAGCGTTGAAACCGCCTGGCCACGAATCGGCAAGAACAAATTTCGTATCGATAACCCCTCCCGACTGTTCGACCGGCCCACGGGCTGGATGCTCGCCGGCCAGCTTGGCAGCCGCCGGACTCGTCTGGGCGAGACTGAAGTCACCGTCGCCTCGCCGCTGGGGCAGGGGATGCGCCGTATGGATGTGCTGACCCTGCTGACCTTCGTCTGGCCGCAAGTGCAGGCGCTGTATCCGCGCCACCCTGGCAAGCTGCTGATCGTCGGGGCCAATGACCCCATGTGGCGCGGCAGCCAGTCGGCGCACGAGTCGATCTATCTCAGCAGTCACCTGCCGTTGGTCAACGAAAGTGGCAGCAGTGCGTTGGTCCGTGAGTTGGCCCAGGTGTCCGGACGGATCAATGGCACCCAGCGCAGCGACTGGATCAGTGAAGGTTTTGCCGAGTATTACGCCATCGAACTGGTGCGTCGGGCTGGCGGCATCAGTGATGAACGCTACGAAAGCCTGCACGGCAAGCTGGTCAGGGACACACAGAAAGTCACCACGCTGCGCGGCGAGCGAGTCAGCCCGGCGCAGGTAGCCAGGGCGGTGGTGTTGCTGCAGGAACTGGACGGCGAGATTCGCCTGAAAACCCATAACAAGCGGTCGCTGGACGACGTATTGCGCGGGGCAATGCGGCTGGGGGATATCGATACCCAGGCGTTTGTTCAGCTCAGCGAGAGCGTGATCGGTGGGTCTTCGAAGGTGTTGAGTACCGAGTTGATTCAGTAATACCGCCATTCGCGAGCAAGCCCGCTCCCACATTTGATCCGTGGCGTTCACAAAATCGATGTAGGAGCTGGCTTGCCAGCGATGAGGCCAGTAGCCTCACCAAAACTTTTGGTTCAAACCCCAGCTTTCGGCGACTTCAAGGAATCATTGCCAGTCACGGTGGCCGTTTTGGTCGCCGCCTCGGCGTTGGCCTTCAACTGGCTCAGTTCCTCACCCGCCCGCTGGATTTTCGCCCGCACGTTGTCCATGTCCTGACGGCCTTTTTCCAGCAGGCTTTTCGCCGAGCTGTGGCCGGTGATACCGCGCGCCAGGGCCACGCCGCCGATGGCCACCTGGATCAGGCCAAAGATCCCGCCACGCCGCAGGCCCTTGCCCACCATCACCACGCCGCCGGCCAGGGAGCCGATGCGTTCCCAGCCCTGCACGTTCTGCTCGGAAGGGCTCTGGAACGGGGTGGATTCGATACGCTCGACGCGTTTGAGTTCGCTCATGGTCTGTCTCCAGGCTTCTGTGATCGATAATCAAGCTGACTGCGTGGGCAGGCCGCTTGTTCAATCGGATGTGCGGCGATTCAGCGGAATTTTGGCCCGGAGCGGGTATTGAGCCCCTTGGCCATGCGGTCGTAGAGCACGACGTTGACCGTGGCGGCCAGGTTCATGCAGCCGGTGGTCGGAATGTAGACCACGTCTTCGCACCAGTCGCGAATCTCTTTATCCAGCGATCCGTCTTCCGGGCCGAAGATGTAGAGCGCGCGATCCGGGTGAGTGTATTCGGGCAACGGGCGGGCGCCTTCGACCAGTTCCACGGCGACGGGCACGCAGTTGAGCGGCAGGATTTTCTTCAGGTCGTCGATGCCGATCAGCGGGATGTCGTAGTGCACGCGCTTGGTATCGGTGACGAAGTCGGCGGCGCGCTCATAGCGCTTGCCGGTGTAGAACACCGACGCCACGCCATAACAGCCAGCGGCGCGCATCACCGAACCGACGTTCTCCGGTGATTTGGGGTTATACAAACCAATGCAGCTGTACCGTTTGTCTGCCACGAGCGGGGTGCCTTTCGGGAAAAAAGCGCGATTATACGGGGATTGGGCGGCAGTGGTCAGTTTGGAGATTGGTGGTGCCAGGGCGATCGCTTTCGCGAGCAAGCCCGCTCCCACATTGGTTTTGTGTCTGGCACAGATTAAATGTGGGAGCGGGCTTGCTCGCGAAGAGGCCGGTCGGGACGCCGATGAGTCTTCAGTCTTCTTTTTTCATCAACCCGGCCAACGCCGCAAATGGGTTATGCGTGGCCTTGGCGATTTTCGGCGTGCTCAGCGAGCCTTCGCCGAAATACTGCTGGTCGGTATAGCGCGAGTGTTCGTTATCGTGGCAGTACAGGCACAACAATTCCCAGTTCGAGCCATCCTGCGGGTTGTTGTCGTGGTTGTGGTCGCGGTGGTGCACGGTCAGTTCGCTCAGGCGCTTGCCGGAGAACTCACGGGCGCAGCGGCCACAGACGTGCGGGTACATCTTCAGGGCCTTGTCGCGGTAGCCCATTTCCTTGTCGCGCTGGTTGTCGGCGAGGATGCGATCCAGCTTCGAAGTGTTGGTCGGGGTGGACGAACTCATGGGTTCACCTTTGTAGAATGACTAATGACGGTTATAGGGTGAAGTTTAGCCTAGCCCTTGAGCTTCTCGGCAATCCAGATGGTGTGGCGGGTGCCCTTGTTGCCGTGGGCGAAGACCTGCACTTCCTCGGCCTTGAACCCGGCTTTCTTCAGTTTGTCGGAAAATTGCCGGTCAGCGCTGGCCGACCAGACGGCCAGCACGCCTTTTGGTCTCAGGGCCTTGGCGCAGGCGCTCAGGCCGCCAGCGGAATACAGCCAGCTGTTGGCTTTCTGGGTCAGGCCTTCGGGGCCGTTGTCGACGTCGAGCATGATCGCATCGAAGCCCTGGGGTTCGGCTTGCAGGACTTTGGCCACGTCTTCCATGCGAATCACCGTCCGCGGGTCGAGCAGCGGGTTGCCAGCCTTCTCGCCCAGTGGTCCACGGTTCCACTCAACGACCCCGGGGACCAGTTCGGCGACCACCACTTCGGCGGTCTTGCCCAGGTGCTTGAGCGCCGAAGCGAGGGTGAAACCCATGCCCAGGCCGCCGATCAGCACCCGTGAGTTCGGTCGGCCGGCGACCTTGCGGCACGGGATCTCGGCCAGGGCATCTTCGGAGCCGTGCATGCGCGTGTTCATCAATTGTCCGCCATCGCCACCCTGGATCTTGATGACGAAATCCTCGCCATATTCGAACAGGCACAGGGCACCGCCGTTTTCAGGAATGGGGGTGGTGTCCAGCAGAACGAAACGTTTCATGGGGCTCACTTGAAGAAAATTGGCAGAACTCGGGAGGGCAAACAGACGCAGTTGGGAGTAGCCTGTTTATGACGACAAGGCCAACGGAGCCATTGATGAAGCGCACCATTCTAACGGTCATTGCCCTGGCCGCGCTCTCGATAACTGCAGTACAGGCTCAACAGCTGCAATCGATTCCCGTCAGCCCCGCGCCGATGCCCGGTTCGCCCGGCACTGCGACGCCCACGCCGTATCCGCAGATCAGCCCGGCGCCTTTGCCTAAAGTCGGCCCCGGCAGTAGTGGCCCGCCGTTGGTGCCGATTGAAATGCCGAGCCCGCCGACCAAGGACCAGCCCGTGCCGGGGATTGAGCCGAATCCGCCCAAACCCAAGTCGCCGGGCGGCTAGACCTGCTGCGAAAGCAACTGGCCGTCGGCCATGCGCAGGCGCTTGGACAGGGACACGGCGAGGGCGCGAATGGTCTTGGCGGCGATTTTCGGTGCGTCGTTGAGCATTTTTTCCAGCGAGTCCTTGCCCAGGTTGAGCAACTGGCAATCGCTCGCGGCTACGCAACTGGCCGAACGCCGTTCGCCGTCGAGCACGGCCATCTCGCCGAACGAGCGGCCGCTGCGCAAGGTGGCGATGGTGACGCGTTGCCCGTCAGCGGTGGTTTTCTGCACCGCCACCTGACCGGTGTGGATGATGCACATGAAGCTGCCGGCATCACCCTCCTGGAAGATTTCCTCGCCCTGGGCAATGGTGCTGATACTGAAGTAACCCGACGCCGCGGCGAAGTCCGCTGGCAGCAATTGATTGAACAGGCCGCAGTCCATCAGCCAGTCGCGAATTTCGTTGTTCAGAAAGGTTGATTCAGGCATGTCGTCACGGTCTTTATTGTGATTGTTGCTGACTTGAATTCACCGCAAATCCCTTGTGGAAGCGAGTTTTTGTGGCGAGGGGGCTCGCCCCCGTTGGGTTGCGAAGCAGCCCCAAAATCGCTGATACACCAAAGATCGTGTGAGTGCTACGCACTCAAACGGGGGCAAGCCCCCTCGCCACAAAAGCTCGCTACTGCAAGGGATACGGGTTGTATCGGCTAGTGGTGTGCGCAATTGAGACCGGTTCGTCGGCCCAAGTTCCTCAGGCAATGCCCAATACCTTGAACAAAAACGCATATTCGAGCGCCACGTCACGCAATCCCTGATATCGACCGCTCATCCCGCCATGCCCGGCACCCAGTTCAGTCTTGAGCAATAGCGGATTGCTGTCGGTCTTGGTCGCGCGCAATTTCGCCACCCACTTGGCGGCTTCCCAATACTGCACACGGCTGTCGTTGTAGCCGGCGATCACCAGGGTCGCCGGATAAGCTTGCGCGCTGACGTTTTCGTACGGGGCGTAGGCCTTGATCCGATCATGGACGTCCGGTTCTTCAGGGTTGCCCCATTCGTCGTACTCCGTGACGGTCAATGGCAGGTCAGGGTCGAGCATGGTGTTGAGTACGTCGACGAACGGCACTTCGGCGATGGCGGCGCCAAACAGCTCCGGCCGTTGATTGAGCACCGCGCCGATCAGCAGGCCACCGGCGCTGCCGCCGCTGATCGCCAACTGCGGGGCAGTGGTGAAGCCTTGGGTGATCAGGTGTTCGGCGCAGGCGATGAAGTCGCTGAAGGTGTTGTGCTTGTGCTCCTGCTTGCCGGCGCGATACCAGGCTTCCCCCAGTTCGCCACCGCCGCGCACGTGGGCAATGGCAAACGCCATGCCGCGATCCAGCAGGCTCAGGCGCGCATGGGAAAACCATGGGTCGAGGCTTTCGCCATAGGCGCCATAGCCGTAGAGGTACAGCGGCACCGGCTTGCCGAGGTCTGTGCGCTTGATCACCAGGCTGATCGGCACTTGTGTACCGTCCGGCGCAGTGGCCCACAGGCGCTGGCTGACGTAGGCGTCGGCATCGAACGGGCCGAGCACCGGGGTTTGCTTGAGGACTTTCTGCTCGCCGGTTGCCAGTTCAAGCTGACGGATTTGCGCCGGACGGTTCAGCGCTTCGTAGCGCAGGCGAATCCGCTCGCTTTCGAACTCCAGGCTGTTTTGCACGTGCAGGCTGTAGGCCGCATCCGGCAATTGCACGCGATAAGGCGCCAGGCCTTGCGGGTGCACCTCGATGATCGGCAAACCGCCAACCCGCAGGCTCAGGGTCATGGCCCCGGTGTTCAGGCTGATGCCGTCGATCATCACCGTGTCGCTGTGGGGGATCAGGTTCTGCCAGTCGGCTTCGGTGGGTGCTACGCCGGTGTCGATGGCCGTGTACAAGGCGAAATTGATGCCGTCACGGTTGCTGCGAATGAACCAGGTCCATTGACCGTCGAGTACGCCGTGGTCGACGTCGTACTCATGATCCTCGACCCGTGGCGCGATGCAGGTAAAGGCTTGCTGCGGCTGGTTGGCATCGAGGACCCAGGCCTCGCTGGTGGTCTTGCTGCCCACGGACAGCAACAATTGCCGCTCGGAGCTTGAACGGTAGCAATGCATGAAGAAGCGACCGTCCGGCTCATGGAACACTTCCTCGGCCGCCGTGCCGTCCAGACGATAGCGATACAGCTTATGCGGGCGATGGGTGTCGTCCAGTTCGCCAAAGAACAGCGTCAGGCTGTCGTTGGCCCAGGTCATGCTGCCGTCACAGTCCTGGAATCCCAGTTCGCTGACGCGGCCGTCGGACAACTCCTTCACGAACAACGTGTAAATCTCGTCGCCGCTGGAGTCGACGCTGTAGGCCAGGCGCTGATGGTCCGGGCTGATGCTGAACGCCCCAAGCGAAAAAAAGCCGCCATTGGCCAGTTCGTTGGGGTCCAGCAACAGTTGTTCGCGGCTTTCGTCGAGGGTCAGGCTGTCATCGGCCGGACGCGGGCAGCGGTAGTGCCGGGCGTACTCATCGCCCGCCGTGGTGCGGGTGTAGTACAGATACGGTCCCCACGGCGAGGGCAGGGACAAATCAGTCTCGAGAATCCGCCCCTTGATCTCCTCGAACAGGGTTTCGCGCAGCCCGGCCTGGTCGGCGGTTTGCGTTTCCTGATAGCTGTTTTCGGCTTTCAGATAGTCGAGCACTGCATCGGTGTCGCGCTCTTGCAGCCAGGCATACGGGTCGGAGCCTTCAGCCTTGTGGGCAATCGGAGCGTCGTGAATGTTGGCGGATAGGGGCATGTAGGACTCTCGAGCAGTGTACGGAATAGGGTTTAGACCTTGTAGGAGCGAGCTTTTGTGGCGAGGGGGCTTGCCCCCGTTGGGTCGCAAAGCGGCCCTAAAACGAGTCACTGCGATGTTTAGTCAATAACGCGGTGCCTGTTTTACGACTGCTTCGCAGCCGAACGGGGGCAAGCCCCCTCGCCACACAAGCTCGCTCCTACAGGGTTCTATGTCTTGATGCAGCCTGACGGGCGAAAAGCCGTTATCATAAGCGCCTCTTTGCCTGCCTTGCCATGGACACCATGACCGAGAACGACTATCTGATCGCTTGGGGCCTCTACGCCTTTGCCGCTTTGGGCTGCCTGTTGGTGTGGATGCGCTTGACCCGCTGGATGTGGCGTTGGCTACGAGAGCCGCTGCGCCTGGTGATGGCCGTGCTCCTGTTCAGCCCGACCATCATTGACCCGGTCAAGGATAAAGTCGCACCGGCCATCGCCATTACCGCGCTCGACCTGCTGTTCAAGGTCGGCAACAACGCCTGGCGGGCGATTTCCGATCTGTTCATGTACGGCATGATCGCGTTCGGCCTGTATCTGGTGCTGGTGGCGATCCGTTTCCCCATCGAGCGCGCTTCCAACGCCCGCAAGGAACGTGAGGCTGCCACCAAGGCCGCCGTCCGCGCCGACGAGCGTGAGGATGATCAACCATTCGGCGGTGCCGGCGATGATCGTTACGGTCGTCCACCCGTGCCGAGCAATCCTCAGCGGATGCGAGTGGAACCCCGTCTGTAACCTTGCCCCTGCGATTGAGCGAGAGTCCGAGCATGTGTGAGTTATTGGGCATGAGTGCCAATGTCCCGACCGATATCGTGTTCAGCTTCACCGGGCTGATGCAGCGCGGCGGACGCACCGGCCCGCATCGCGATGGCTGGGGCATTGCCTTCTATGAAGGCCGTGGGCTGCGGCTGTTCCAGGATCCGGCGGCGAGCTGCGAGTCGGAAGTCGCGAACCTGGTGCAACGCTATCCAATCAAGAGTGAAGTGGTGATCGGGCACATCCGCCAGGCCAACGTCGGCAAGGTCTGCCTGTCCAACACTCACCCGTTCGTCCGTGAACTGTGGGGGCGCAACTGGTGTTTCGCCCATAACGGCCAGTTGGCTGACTTTCAGCCAACGACCAGTTTCTACCGCCCCGTTGGCGATACCGACAGCGAAGCGGCATTTTGCGATTTGCTTAACCGCGTACGGGCGGCGTTCCCCGAGCCGGTCGAGGTCGAAGAACTGCTGCCGGACCTGGTGGCCGCTTGCGCCGAATACCGCAGCAAGGGTGTGTTCAATTGCCTGCTCAGCGATGGCGACTGGCTGTTCTGCTATTGCTCGACCAAGCTGGCGCAAATCACCCGTCGCGCACCGTTTGGCCCGGCGCGCTTGAAGGATGTCGACGTGATCGTCGATTTTCAGGCCGAAACCACGCCAAATGATGTGGTCACTGTCATCGCCACCGAACCCCTGACCGAAAACGAAACCTGGACCCGCTACGAACCGGGTCAATGGAGCCTGTGGCGACGCGGCGAATGCGTCAGCCAGGGCATGACCGAATAAGGACTCCTTGCATGTTGCTCAGTTATCTACGGCTGGTGTTGTTTGCCGCGGGCCTGTTGATCGGTGTCCAGGTGCCGGGGTTCATCAACGATTACGCCAAGCGAGTCGAAGCGCATCTGATTGAAGCGCAGGCCAGCCTGAGCGGGTTTCAAGGTACGGCCAACCAGTTCTTCAAGGGTGACATGCAGGCCCTGGTGGCCCATTACCGCGCCAGCGAAGATCCGATCTTTCGCAGCGATGCCGACAGCCTGAGCAACCTGCTGACCCGCCAGCTGGCGCTGGACAAGCAATTCCAGGCAATGCAGGGGCCGTGGTACATCCGCTTCCTGCAAGTGGTGCTGGCCGCTGATCCGGACATCCGCAAGGAAACCTGGAATGGCTACAGCTACCAGATCCTGTTGACGCCTGAAGCGATGATCTGGGGCATGAGCGGCGCGTTGCTGCTGTCGTTCGGGATCGAATGCCTGTTTCGCCTGATTGACTGGGTGGTGTTGGGCGGCAGGCGTCTGCGCCAGAGCCGGCCAATCGAAGAGCGGGATTTGCGCGGGTTGTAATACTGCCTGGTCCCTGTGGTGAGGGGGCTTGCCCCCGTTGGGTTGCGCAGCAGCCCCAAAACCAGGCACTCCGGTTTACAGGTGTACCGCGTTTGCTGGGTTTACGACTGCTGCGCAGCCGAACGGGGGCAAGCCCCCTCGCCACAGGGTGCGTTCAGTCAGCCAGGGTGATGTAGTCCTCACCCACCTTCTGCGCATACTCCTCAAGCACTTGCTGACACAGCGCGACAATCTCCTCGACCCACTCTACGCCCACCCGCCACGACACCACCACCTGCAGGTCGGGTGGTCGCTGATCAATGTCCAGCAAGGTCAACTCGCCCCGCGCCAGTTCCTCGGCCACCAGCACCGGTGGCAAGGCGCCGATACCAAAGCCATCGCGCAACAACCGGGTAATCGCCGACACCGAGTTCACACAGTTCAGTCGCGGCGCCAGTACACCGTTGGCTTGCATCAGGGCGAGCACTTCCTGGTGCGGGTGGGAGTTTTTCGAGTAGGTGATGATCCGCTCGCCCGCCAGGTCAGCGATGCCTGAATACTCGCGGTTGTAAATGGAGTTGCTGGCGACAATCCAGCCCATGGGGTGGCTGGCCAGTTCCAGGCTGCGCACGCTTTCCTGGCGCAGCAGGTCGGTCTGCAGGATCACATCGAGAAAGCCTTTTTGCAGCTGATCGCAGAGGTTGAGCGAGGTATCGGCCACCAGCTCGATTTCCACCAGCGGGTAGTGATCGGTCATCTGCGCCACCAGCGGACTGAGCCAGGTATGGATCACCGTGTCCATCACGCCGATGCGCACCCGTCCGGCCTTGCTCGAACGGGTCTCGATCGACTGCTTGAGTGCCTGCATGGTGTCCAGCATCTGCTCGGCGTAATCGAGCACTTTCAGGCCTTCGGGTGTCAGGCTCACGCCGCGCGAATCCCGCAGAAACAGCTTTACCCCAAGCTCGCCTTCAAGCACCGCAATTCGGCTGGAAATAGAGGCCTGAGTGGTGAAGAGCTTGTCGGCGGTCAGGCGAAAACTCTTGAGTCGGGCGACCCAGACAAAGGTCTCGAGAAACTTCAGGTTCATGGGATAAAGATTTCTTATGGCTAAGGCGGGTTTTTATTAGTTGGACGCAGCAGGGGCGCGCGTCCAAGAATCGACGCATCCGGTTCCCACGATAGGCGTCGTCGGGGCTCAGAACAATACCAATAAAATAAGCGCGGAGATTTGCCATGAGTGCGCCCGACACCACCGCCATCCCGAAAGCCTCGGCCCGTCCGGGACCTTTCGACTGGTATCGCAACATCAATCAGCAGGAACGCCGCACCTTCTGGAGCTGCAAGATCGGCTATGGCCTGGATGGCATGGACACCCAGATGCTCAGCTTCGTGGTGCCGACCCTGATTGCCATGTGGGGCATCACCACCGGCCAGGCCGGGCTGATTCATACCAGCACGTTGATCGCTTCGGCCATCGGTGGCTGGGTGGCGGGGATTCTCTCCGACCGCATCGGTCGCGTGCGCACCTTGCAACTGACGGTGCTGTGGTTTGCCTTCTTCACCTTCCTTTGTGGCTTTGCCCAGAGCTACGAGCAACTGCTGATTGCCCGCACGTTGATGGGCTTCGGTTTCGGCGGCGAGTGGACGGCCGGCGCGGTGCTGATGGGTGAGGTGATTCGTGCCCAGGACCGCGGCAAGGCCGTGGGCATGGTGCAATCGGGCTGGGCGCTGGGTTGGGGGCTGACAGCGATTCTGTATGCGCTGCTGTTCTCGGTATTGCCTCCGGAAGACGCCTGGCGCGCGCTGTTTATCCTCGGCATCGTGCCGGCGATTTTCGTGATCTTTGTCCGCCGTCTGGTCAAGGACCCGGAAATCTATCGTCAAGCCAAAGCGAAACAGGAGCCGAGCAACCCGTCGAAGTTCTACGAGATCTTCGCCCCCGGTATGCTCTTCACCACGATTCGCGCTTCGTTGCTGACCACCGGCGCGCTGGGTGGTTACTACGCGATCACGTCCTGGCTACCGACTTTTCTGAAGAATGAACGCGGCTTGAGCGTACTCAATACCAGCGGTTATCTGGCGATGGTGATCGTCGGTTCCTACGTGGGGTATGTCATCAGCGCCTATTTGACCGACATCCTCGGACGTAAAAAGAACTTCATCCTGTTCGCCGTCGGCTCGTTCACCATCGTCTTGCTGTACACCCAACTGCCGGTCAGCAACGGCGTGATGCTGTGGCTGGGCTTTCCACTGGGCTTCTTCGCCTCGGGGATTTTCAGTGGCATGGGCGCGTTCCTGACCGAGCTGTTTCCGACGCGCATTCGTGGTTCGGGCCAAGGTTTTTGCTACAACATCGGCCGGGCGCTGGCGGCATTGTTCCCGCTGTTGATCGGCCTGCTCAGCCAGACCGTGCCGCTGAGTGTCGGCATTGGCGCCTTTGCGGCGGTGTCCTACGGTGTGGTGATCCTCGCGGCCCTGAGCCTGCCGGAAACCCGTGGCAAGCAACTCGACGCCCAGTAACTGATAACCTGCGGGCCTGTCTTATAGATATGTCCCGCAGCTAAAAAGAATAAAGCCTACAGGAGTGTTCCGAGTGAGCCGCCTGCTATTGAACTGCGACATCGGCGAGAGTTTCGGCAGCTGGACCATGGGTCTGGACGCAGAAATCATGCCCTTCATCGATTGCGCCAACATCGCCTGCGGTTTTCACGCCGGTGACCCGAGCATCATGCGCAAGACCGTCAGCCTGGCCCTCAGCCACGGTGTGCAAATTGGCGCGCATCCGGCCTATCAGGACCTGGTGGGGTTCGGCCGGCGTTCCATGGCCTATGCCACCCAGGAACTGCAAGACATCCTGCATTACCAGATCGGCGCCCTCGACGGCATCTGCCGGGCCCAGGGTGGCCGGGTCAGTTACGTCAAACCCCATGGCGCGATGTACAACGACATGATGGCCAACCCGGCCCAGTTACGCGCCGTGCTGCAAGCGGTGGCGTCCTATGACCGCAACCTGCCGTTGATGCTGATGGCAACCCGCGACAACAGCGCCGCCCAACAAATGGGCGATGAGTACGGCGTGACCCTGTGGTTCGAGGCCTTCGCCGATCGGGCTTACGACAGCGCCGGCAAGCTGGTCTCGCGACAACTGCCGGGAGCGGTGCATCACGACCCGGAAACCATCATCGAGCAGGCGCTGACCGTTGCCCGTGGCGGTCCGCTCACCGCCAGCGATGGCAGCGCCTTGCATTTGCAGGCCAACACCCTTTGCGTGCACGGCGACAACGCCAGTTCGGTCGCAGCCGTGCAACGCATCCGTGAAGCCTTGAACCGGCAGATCGCGTCATGAAGTTGCGGGTGGAAGTGGTGGCGCTGGATTGCCTGATGGTGCGCCTGTTCGATGAGATTGCCGAAGCCAACATGCCGTGGATGCTGGCGGCCAGCGAAAGTCTGCGCACGGCATTCGCCGGGCATCTGATCGATCTGGTGCCGTCCTACACGACCTTGATGGTGCATTACGACCTGACCGCGCTGAGTCCTGCCCAGGCCCGGGAATTGATTGCCGAAGCCTTGATCGACCTGTCGCCCAACGCGCATGCCCGCGGCCAATGTCATGTGTTGCCGGTGTGGTACGACTTGAGCGTCGGACCGGAGTTGAGCCTGCTGTCGCAGCGCAGCGGATTGGCGGTGGAGGAGGTGATCCGTCGGCACAGCGAGCGTGAATATCAGGTGTTCGCCCTGGGCTTTGCGCCGGGCTTCGCCTTCATGGGGCTGGTGGAAGAGGTGCTCGCCGCACCGCGCCTGAGCACGCCACGCAAGAAAGTCGCCGCCGGCAGTGTCGGCATCGCCGAACGGCAGACGGCGGCTTACCCGGTGGTGTCGCCGGGCGGCTGGAACCTGATCGGCCGCACGCCGGCCCGATTGTTCGATCGCAACCGTGACGGTTACAGCCTGATGCAGCCGGGCGATACGGTGCGCTTCGAAGCCGTCGGCCATGCCGAGTTCATTAACCTGGGCGGTGACGATACGCCTCTGGAGGCGCAGGTATGAGCCGTCTGATGATTGAAGCGAGCACGCCGTTGTGCCTGGTGCAGGATGCCGGTCGATTCGGCGTGCGGCATCTGGGCGTGACCCAGGGTGGCGCGGCCGATTGGCGTTCGATGTCCTGGGCCAACTGGCTGCTGGGCAACGGGCTGGACGCGCCGGTGATCGAAATCACCCTCGGTGGGTTTACCGTCGTGGCCGAGGAGGAATGCGTGCTGGCCTTGGCCGGAGCGAATCTCGGCGCGCAGGTAGACGGCGAGGCGCTGGCGCCGTGGCGCAGTTTCCGGTTGCACAAAGGCCAGCGTTTGCAATTCACCCAGCCGTTGCTTGGTGCCAGGGCCTATCTGGCGGCGCCGGGTGGTTTTGATGCGCCGAAGGTGTTGGGCAGTAGCGCGACGGTGGTCCGTGAGGAACTCGGCGGTCTGGATGGCATGGGCCATGCGCTGGGTAAAGGCGCGAGTTTGAGCTATTCGGGCAACTCGGTGATGTTGCTGCGCGAATTGACCGCAGATCAGCGGCCGGACCTGAACCTTGATACTCCGTTGGACCTGGTCCTCGGTGCACAGATCGGTGAATTCAGCGGGCAGAGTCTGTTCGACGCCTTCAACAGCGCGTGGAACCTCGACAGCCGTGCCGACCGGATGGGCATTCGCCTGTTGGGCACCGCGTTGCAGTATCAGGGCAAACCGATGATTTCCGAGGGGATACCGCTAGGTGCGGTGCAGGTGCCACCCGACGGGCAGCCGATCGTGTTGCTCAATGATCGGCAGACCATTGGCGGTTATCCGCGCCTGGGGGCATTGACGCCGTTGGCGCTGGCGCGATTGGCGCAGTGCTTGCCGGGGGCGTCCGTGCGGTTGCGGCCGGTGGTGCAGGATGTGGCGCATCGCGAGCAGATCGAATACCTGCGGCGCTTTTAACTGTGGCGAGGGGGCTTGCCCCCGTTGGGTTGCGAAGCGACCCCAAAACCTGCAACCGCGGTGTGTCAGAAACTCCGCATGCATTGGTTTTACGACTGCTGCGCAGCCGGACGGGGGCAAGCCCCCTCGCCACAGGGACCATGCGTTACTTGGAAAGAAACCGCATCCCTTCCTCCAACCCGCGAAGGGTCAGCGGATACATCTGGTCATCGATCAAATCCCGCACGATGTTGGTCGACGAGGTATAGCCCCAGGTGTCCTTCGGGTACGGATTGATCCAGATGAGCTTCTTGTACTTCTCCTTGAACCGCTGCATCCACACGTAACCGGCTTCTTCGTTCCAGTGCTCGACGCTGCCGCCCGCCTGGGTGATTTCGTAGGGCGCCATGGCCGCGTCACCGATGAAGATCACTTTGTAGTCGGCGCCGTATTTGTGCAGCAGGTCCATGGTCGAGGTGCGCTCGGAGGTGCGGCGCATGTTGTTCTTCCACACCGATTCATAAATGAAGTTGTGGAAGTAGAAGTACTCCAGATGCTTGAACTCGGTCTTGCAGGCCGAGAACAATTCCTCGCAGATCTTCACGTGGGCGTCCATCGAGCCGCCGATGTCGAACAGCAGCAACAGCTTGACGGTGTTGCGCCGTTCCGGGCGCATCTGGATGTTCAGCAGCCCGGCATCCTTGGCGGTGTGGTCGATGGTGCCATCGATGTCCAGCTCTTCCGCCGCACCCTGACGGGCGAACTTGCGCAGGCGGCGCAGGGCGACCTTGATGTTGCGGGTGCCCAGTTCGACCGAGTCGTCGAGGTTCTTGTATTCGCGCTGGTCCCAGACCTTGACCGCCTTGCCCTGGCGCTTGCCGGCGTCGCCGACCCGAATGCCTTCCGGGTTGAAACCACCGGAGCCGAACGGGCTGGTGCCGCCGGTGCCGATCCACTTGTTGCCACCGGCGTGGCGTTCCTTCTGTTCTTCGAGGCGTTTCTTGAACTCTTCGATCAGCTTGTCCAGGCCGCCGAGGGACTGGATCGCCGCGCGCTCTTCATCGGTCAGCGAACGCTCGAACTCCTTGCGCAGCCAGTCCTCGGGAATCAGCGCCTGCAGGTGGTCGTCGAGCTTTTCCAGGCCATTGAAGTAGGCACCGAACGCCCGGTCGAACTTGTCGAAATGCTTTTCGTCCTTCACCAGGATCGCCCGGGACAGGTAATAGAACTCGTCCATGTCGGCGAACGTCACGCGCTGTTTCAGCGCGTTGATCAGGTCCAGCAGTTCACGCACCGAGACCGGCACCTTGGCTGCGCGCATTTCATTGAACAGGTTGAGCAGCATGGCATCAGCCTCTTAGCGGGTGCCGCGACGGCTCATGAACGCCAGACGCTCCAGCAGTTGCACGTCCTGTTCGTTTTTCACCAGCGCACCGGCCAGCGGCGGGATGGCCTTGGTCGGATCGCGCTCGCGCAGCACCGCTTCGCCGATGTTGTCGGCCATCAACAGCTTCAGCCAGTCCACCAGTTCGGAGGTCGAAGGCTTCTTCTTCAGGCCTGGCACCTTGCGCACGTCGAAGAACACGTCCAGCGCTTCGCTGACCAGGTCCTTCTTGATGTCCGGGTAGTGCACATCGACGATCTTTTGCAGCGTAGTACGATCAGGGAAGGCGATGTAGTGGAAGAAGCAGCGGCGCAGGAAGGCGTCCGGAAGCTCTTTCTCGTTGTTGGAGGTAATGATGATGATCGGGCGCTTCTTGGCCTTGATGGTCTCGTCGATCTCGTAAACGTAGAACTCCATCTTGTCGAGTTCTTGCAACAGGTCGTTGGGGAACTCGATGTCGGCCTTGTCGATTTCGTCGATCAGCAGGATGACCCGTTCTTCGGATTCGAAGGCTTCCCAGAGCTTGCCCTTTTTCAGGTAGTTGCGCACGTCGTGGACTTTTTCGTTGCCCAGTTGCGAGTCGCGCAGGCGGCTGACCGCGTCGTACTCGTACAGGCCTTGATGGGCCTTGGTGGTGGACTTGATGTGCCAGGTGATCAGCTTGGCGCCAAAGGATTCGGCCAGTTGCTCGGCGAGCATGGTCTTGCCGGTGCCCGGTTCGCCCTTGACCAGCAACGGCCGCTCCAGGGTGATGGCGGCGTTGACCGCCAGCTTCAGGTCATCGGTGGCGACGTAGGCCTGGGTGCCTTCGAACTTCATCTGCTAATCCTCGAACGGTAACGCCGACCTGAACGAGGCAGGGCGGGGGGCGCAATAAAATGGTCAGCCCCGACTATAACGCGGGGCCCGGTCGACTGTGAACGCAGACGGCTTATTCAGTCTCTGAATGGGGCGTCACTTGGTGACTCAGCCTGCATCCGGCTTGGGCCGTTCATACCGCGCATTGAATGCCTGGATGAAACCGTTGCGTAAAATCTGCAAAAACGCCTGGAACGCGCTGATATCTTGCTGATGTACGTTGCCTTTGAGTTCGACCCGGGTCGCAAACTGGTTTTTGCCCTGGTTTTTCAACACGGTCTCGGTGCCGCCGACAAGGGCTTCCCAAATCGAGCGGAACAGCCCTTTGTCCTTGTTTTCCACGTCCTGCTGCCAGTTGAACACGTCGACATCGCGCAGCAACGGCTTGATATAGCCAGTCAGTCGCCCTTTGTCGGCTTTGGCTTCGATCACCACGTCGCCATGGCCGGCATTGAAGTCGAACTTGCCATAGGCCGCGGCGAAGTCGTTCATGCGCTTGAGTTCGATATCCCTGGCGCGCAAGCGAAACTCGAAGTCTTCGAAGTTGCTCAAGGGATCGAAAGTGGCCTGGGTTTCCAGCGGCGCGTGTCCCAGCAGCAGGGCCTTGCCTTCGAAGCGCGCATCACGCTTGCCTTGGGTGTCGACCACGTTGGTCAGGTTGAAAATACTGGCATCCACTTTTGTGGCGTTCATGTTCACGGGCGGTTTGGAATTGAAATTGCGAAAGCTGATCTTGCCGTCGCTGATCCGCACTTCGTTCAGGGTAATGGGCAGCAGTTTGCCTAACTGGGCGCGCCAGTCGGTGCCCTGGCCGGTCTGGGAGTTTTGCTTGTTGGCCCCGCCATCGACGAAATTGACCTCGGGATGGATGAACTGCACCTCGGCCACCACCGCGTGGTCGTACCACAGGGAGTGCCAACTGACCGAGAGGTCGATCAACGGCGCGTTGACGAAAGGCACCGGAACCTTGCCATCGATCTTGACGATTTTCAGTCCGTTGATTTTGTAGGCGCCGCGCCACAGGGCCAGGTCCACGTCGCTGATTTGGCCCCGGTAGTCGCCCATGTCCGCGAGCCGCTCATTAAGGTAGTTGCGCACCACATAGGGCAAAGCGATGTGTAGCGTGATCAGCAGCACAACGAGGCCGATGAGGGTCCACAGGGGCCAGCTGTATCGACGTTTCATGATGGCAAATCTCTGGCGGTCTAAAGCCATTGACTGCACTGATAAGCGGACGTTCGACCCGACTGGACGCCTGCGGGCAAGAGGCTTACCTTGATGCCCTATTTCAATGCTGTCGTTAAGGACCCAGCCATGAGCCGCATTTTCGCTGACAACGCCCACTCCATCGGCAATACGCCGCTGGTACAGATCAATCGCATTGCGCCGCGCGGTGTGACCATTCTGGCCAAGATCGAAGGGCGCAACCCCGGTTACTCGGTCAAGTGCCGGATCGGCGCGAACATGATCTGGGATGCCGAGAGTAACGGCAAACTCAAGCCGGGCATGACCATCGTCGAACCCACTTCCGGCAATACCGGCATTGGCCTGGCCTTCGTGGCCGCCGCCCGTGGCTACAAACTGGTGCTGACCATGCCGGCGTCCATGAGTATCGAACGCCGCAAGGTGCTAAAGGCACTGGGTGCCGAACTGGTATTGACCGAGCCGGCCAAAGGCATGAAAGGCGCGATCGAGAAAGCCGGCGAAATAGTTGCCAGCGACCCGTCGAAGTACTTCATGCCGGCGCAATTCGACAACCCGGCCAACCCGGCCATCCACGAAAAAACCACCGGCCCGGAAATCTGGAACGATACCGACGGCGCGGTCGATGTGCTGGTGGCAGGCGTCGGAACAGGGGGAACCATCACCGGGGTTTCACGGTATATCAAGAATACCCAGGGCAAACCGATTCTCTCGGTGGCGGTGGAGCCAGTGGTGTCGCCGGTGATTACCCAGGCCCTGGCCGGTGAAGAGATCAAGCCGAGCCCGCACAAGATCCAGGGCATCGGTGCCGGTTTTGTGCCGAAGAACCTCGATTTGTCGATTGTCGATCGGGTGGAGCTGGTCAGTGACGAGGAGTCCAAGGCCATGGCCTTGCGCTTGATGCAGGAAGAAGGAATCTTGTCCGGGATTTCCTGCGGCGCCGCCATGGCAGTGGCTGTTCGACTGGCGGAGACTCCGGAAATGCAGGGCAAGACCATCGTCGTGATCCTGCCTGACTCCGGTGAGCGTTATCTGTCGAGCATGCTGTTCAGTGATCTGTTTACCGAACAGGAGAATCAGCAGTAAGCGCTAAACATTGGCCGGTCGTGGCGGTGATGACTGAGGCGTTGTCGCTGGTTGCGACCTGTTGATCGGCTCCGGTTGAAGATGGATTTGCATCAGCCAGCGTTCAGGCTCCTCGTGTTATGAAATGTTTTGTTGCATATTCATTAACATTGAATGTTGAAAGTGCAGGTTTTTCACCTGGTCGCCAGTGTTTATCATGCCAGCAGCCACGTCCGCAATGGACGTGGCGCAGTAACGTTTATCTTCAAAGGAGTTGTTGATGACCTTATCGTTTGCCGCGAAGGCCTCGTTGTTGTTGCTGTTTCTTGGCAGCACCCTCTATGTGCATTTACGTGGCAAGGCGCGTCTGCCGGTATTGCGTCAGTTCGTCAATCATTCGGCACTGTTCGCCCCCTATAACGCCTTGATGTACCTGTTCTCCGGTGTGCCTTCGAAACCGTATCTGGATCGCAGCAAGTTCCCGGAACTGGATGTACTCAGGGACAACTGGGAGGTGATTCGCGACGAAGCGATGCACTTGTTCGACGAGGGGTATATCCGCGCGGCAGCAAAGAACAACGACGCCGGTTTTGGTTCGTTTTTCAAGAAGGGCTGGAAACGCTTCTATCTCAAGTGGTACGACAAACCACTGCCTTCTGCCGAAGCCCTGTGCCCGAGAACCGTGGAGCTGGTCAGCAGCATTCCCAACGTCAAGGGCGCCATGTTCGCGCTGTTGCCGGGCGGCAGCCATCTGAACCCGCATCGTGATCCGTTTGCCGGTTCCCTGCGTTATCACCTGGGCCTGTCCACCCCCAATTCCGATGATTGCCGCATCTTTGTCGACGGTCAGGTCTACGCCTGGCGCGATGGTGAGGACGTGATGTTCGACGAGACCTACGTGCACTGGGTCAAGAACGAAACGGAAAAGACCCGGGTCATCCTGTTCTGCGATATCGAACGTCCGCTGAGCAACCGCTTCATGACCCGCATCAATCGCAGCATCAGTGCCTGGCTGGGCCGTGCGACTGCACCGCAGAATCTTGATGACGAGCGCGTAGGAGGGATCAACAAAGCCTACGCCTGGAGCAAGAATTCCAGCGACAAATTCAGCGGCGTGGTCAAGCAGTGGAAGCGGCGCCATCCCAAGGCCTACCGCGTTCTGCGCCCGGTACTGGCGGTGGTGGTGCTGACGTTGTTGGGGTATTGGTTGTTCGGCTGAAGCCGGATAAAAAAACCGCTCGTTGTGAGCGGTTTTTTTATGGCGCTTCACGCAATCCCTGAATGCTCCTCCAACCGCACCAGGCAGGCTCTGTGCCGACTGCCGTTGCAATCCATGTCGTACGCTGGTTATAGTCGGCGCACAGTGAGTTTCCAACTCACTTTTTATCCCTCGAGCAAAGATCAGCCCAATGCCTGCATCCCTCATCAATGCGGTAGTCGATTCAGCGGTCAACGCTGGCGTCGTGCCGTGCGGGAATCAGCAGCCCGGGCAGATCAGTCAATACCCCCCACCTGTCAGTAGCACGCCGGTGTGCGCAGTCGTATCACCGCCAGGCGTTGGCATTTCGGGCTGATCAGCTGCTTTCTGCTGTTCCCCTGCCTGCCTGCCTGAAAAAAACTACTGAATTTCAGCTTTGGCTGAGTTGGCTTTTTGCCTGACTACAGGTGGTATTCATGTTTGTCCTTTCGAAAAAGTC
Organism: Pseudomonas sp. A-R-19; assembly: GCF_019956575.1. Lineage (NCBI taxonomy): Bacteria > Pseudomonadati > Pseudomonadota > Gammaproteobacteria > Pseudomonadales > Pseudomonadaceae > Pseudomonas > Pseudomonas sp. A-R-19. Next base: position 192,685 of record NZ_JAHBDR010000049.1, on the reverse strand, counting down.
CGCGCTCGCGGCGGCCTCCACGAGCCTGTTCGTCCTTCTGTGGAGCAGCGGGGCGATTTTCTCCAAATGGGGGCTGGCCCACGCGTCGCCCTTCGCCTTCCTGACGTTTCGTTTCGTCATCGCGCTTTGCGGTCTGGTGTTGCTGGTGCCGTTGCTCAAGCTGAAGCTGCCCAAGGGCGGCAAGCCGATGCTGTATGCGATGGCCACCGGCGTAGTGTTGTTGGGGGCCTACCAGATTTTCTATCTGCTGGCCCTCGACCTTAAAGTCACGCCCGGGGTGATGGCGACCATCATGGGCGTGCAGCCGATCCTCACCGTGGTGTTGGTGGAGCGCCAGCGTTCCTGGAGTCGCCTGTTCGGACTGGCCCTGGGCCTGACCGGGTTGATCATGGTGGTCTATCAGGGCATCGGCCTGGCCGGGATGTCGCTGGCCGGGATGCTGTTCGGCTTGCTGGCACTGGCGAGCATGACGTTCGGTTCGATCATGCAAAAACGCATCACTGAAAATCCACTCGGCACACTGCCGGTGCAGTACCTCGCCGGACTGCTGTTGTGCGGGATTTTCGTACCCTTCCAGCCGTTTCACTATGAGCACAACAGCGGCTTCATCCTGCCGGTGCTGTGGATGGGGCTGGTGGTGTCGGTGCTGGCGACGCTGTTGCTGTACCGCTTGATCGCCCGGGGCAATCTGGTGAACGTCACCAGTCTGTTTTACCTGGTGCCGGCGGTAACGGCGGTGATGGACTATCTGATTTTCGGTAACCGACTGGCGCTGCTGAGCCTGTTCGGCATGCTGTTGATCATCGTCGGTCTGGTGTTTGTGTTCCGTAAAACTGCGTAAACCCGAGAAGGCCTGGAGCTGCTCCAGGCCTTTTTCATTTGGCCAGTGCGTGTTCGGCCCGCACCGAATTCATGAACGCCTGCATCGCCGACGACTGAATGCGATGTCGCCGTGTAATAAGTCCATAGGGCGGCAGCCGTGCCTCGAACTTGATCGGCAGCACCGCGAGCAAATCCCGACCCGGATAATCCTCGACCACTGACACCGGCGTGACGCCGAGCATGTCGGTCTGCTGAATCAACGACAGCAAGGTCATGATCGACGTGGTTTCGACGATGCTGCTCGGAATATCGACTCGCGCGTTGTGGAACACCTGATTGATGATCGCGCGCATCGGGCTGGGCTGTTGTTGCAGTACCCAGGTCATGTTCTGCAGCTCTGCCCAACTCAACTGCGTGGCTTTGGCCAGTGGGTTCTGTGCGCCGGAAATCACGCACAGCGCTTCCTCGCCGAGGCTGTCGAACAGCAACTCTTCGGCCCGTGCTCCGGCCGGAATCCGGCCCAGCACGATATCCAGCTGATCCTGTAAAAGCGCCTGCACCAGCACGTCGCTGGTATCGACCTGAATGCTCATGGACAAGCGCGGATGGCTTTGTTTCAAGGTGGCGATGGTGCGCGTCAGCAGCCCCGAAGCCAATGCCGGAATGGCGCCGACCGCAACCCTTCCGAGGTTGCCGGATTGGAGCGCGACCAGTTCTTCGCGCATGCCACTGAGTTCGGCGAACACCATGCGTGCGTAGTAAATGACCGTTTCCCCGAACGGCGTGGAGCGCATGCCCCGGGGCAGACGTTCGAACAGTTCGACGCCCAACAGGTCTTCGGCTTCATGGAGCATTTTGGTCGCGGCAGGCTGGGTCATGCCGATGTGGTCGGCGGCGCGGCGCAGCGAGCCGAACTCCTGCAATGCCAACATCAACCGCAGTTGGCGCAGGCGCAGTCGGCTGTGGATCACGTTAGCTTCTGGAATTCGAACATCAGGAGTTCGGGTCATGGGCTCGACTCGCAAGAAGGACTGCGGCAAGCCTGACAAGAAATGCCAGGCGTTGCCAGCATTGCTGTGTCACAGCACCGATTTTGCCTTGGCGACGTGGGATTTGCGCAGGCCGATCAGGGTTTGTAGCACTTTGGAAATCAACGGCCAGAACAGCATCAGTAGCGCCGCCGTGGTCAGGCTGCCCACCAACGGGTTGGACCAGAAGATCCCCAGGTGCCCGTCGGAGAACAGCATGGACTGGCGGAAGGCATCTTCTGCCTTGTCACCCAGCACCGCCGCCAACACCAGTGGCGCAATCGGGTAGCCGAGTTTCTTGAACAGATAACCCAAGGCACCGAAACCCAGCATCAGCACCACGTCAAAGAACGAGTTGTGCACTGAGTAGGCACCGATGGCGCAGACCATGATGATGATCGGCGCGATGATCGAGAACGGGATGCGCAGGATCGAAGCGAACAGCGGCACGGTGGCCAGCACCACGATCAGGCTGACTACGTTACCCAGGTACATGCTGGCGATCAGGCCCCAGACAAAATCGTGTTGCTCGACGAACAGCGTCGGCCCCGGGTGCAGGCCCCAGATCATCAAGCCGCCGAGCATCACCGCAGCGGTCGCCGAACCAGGAATGCCCAAGGTCAGCATCGGCAGCAGGGCACTGGTGCCGGCCGCGTGGTCGGCAGTCTCTGGTGCGATCACGCCTTCGATTTCACCCTTGCCGAAGTTGTCGCGATTTTTCGAGAAACGTCGCGCCAGGCTGTAGCTCATGAACGATGCGGCGGTCGGGCCGCCAGGCGTAATACCCATCCAGCAACCGACCAGAGTGCTGCGCACAATCGTCCACCAGTAGCGCGGTAGTTTGGCCCAAGTGCGCAAAATCACCATCGGTGTGATCCGCGCATGCTCGCCACGAAATACCAAGCCTTCCTCGACGGTGCAGAGAATTTCACCGATACCGAACAGGCCGATCACCGCCACTTCGAAGCTGATGCCGGTCATCAGGGTCGGCTGGTCAAACGTCAGGCGCAGGTTGCCGGACACGGTGTCCATGCCGACGGCGGCCATGGCGAAACCGATCATCATCGCCACCACGGTTTTCAGCGGCGGGTTCTTGCTCATGCCAATGAAGGTGCAGAACGCCAACAGGTACACCGCGAAGAACTCCGGTGAACTGAAGGACATGGCGAACTCGGCAATCCGGGTCGACAGAAACGTCAGCAGCAACACACCGCACAAGGCGCCAATCAGCGCCGAGCTGAAGGCGGCAGTCAGGGCTTCGGCGGCGCGGCCTTCACGGGCCATCGGGTAACCGTCGAAGGTGGTTGCCACCGATGAGGGTTCACCGGGGATGTTGAACAGAATCGAGGTGATCGAGCCGCCGAACAGCGCGCCCCAATACATGCACGACAACAGGATGATCGCCGACACCGGCGACATGGTGAACGTCAGCGGTAGCAGCAACGCCACGCCATTGGGGGCACCGAGACCGGGCAATACGCCGACCAGAATGCCCAGCAGCACGCCGATCACCATCAGGCCGATATGGCCCGGCGTGAGGATCAGGTTCATGCCTTGCAGCAGGGAATCGAACTCGCTCATTTGAAGTTTCTCCCGGCCAGGGCAATCCAGTCGCCCATCGGGCCGGCATCCAGCGGCACTTTGAACCACAGCGCGAAAATCAGGTAACTGGCCAGCACCGCGCCAAGGGACACGCTGCCGATCATCCATTTGCCGTAAGGCTTGGCGCGGACCTTGTCACGCCACATGAACCAGGCGATGAAGCACGCCGACGCGATATAGATACCCGTCAAAGGCATGGCCCCGACGAACAGCGCAATGGGCACAAACACCGACATCACTTGCTTGAACGCGCTGCGGCTGACGAAGGCCACGCTCAGGGCCTGCCAGCGCACCAGCGCCAATATGCCGTTGGCGACGCTCGCGGCACTCAGCAACAGGCCGATGTAGAAGGGGAAGTAACCCGGCTCGGGGCCGGCATCCCCCCAGCCGATGCCTTGTTCGAGGCTACCGTACATCACCACAGCGCCAATCAAGGTGGTGAACACCGCCAGGCCGAGTTCGACCCAACGGGTGCCGACCAGCGCCGGTGAATCCGAAGAATGGGACATGAAACACCTCCAGCAGAAGGCGGCCGCCCGCAGGCGGGCGGCCACGGCAACATCAGTTTTTCAGCCAGCCGGCTTCTTTGAACACCGGGGTGACGCGGGCGGTGTCTTTTTCGATGTAGGCGGTCAGAGGCTCGCCTTCGAGGAAGGTCGGCACTAGCGCGTTCTGCTTCACGTAGGCCTTGAACTCATCGGTTTGGGTGACTTTGCGCATCAGCTCGACATAAAACGCCCGCTGTTCGGCGCTGATGTCTCCGGGCATGAATACGGTGCGCGGGAAGCGGTACTGATCGATGCCAAGACCTTGTTCGTGGCAGGTCGGAACATCGGCCCAGGATTTATCTCCGGCGACTTTTTCAGTGTAGGCCATGCGTTCTTTACTGAAGACGCAGAGCGGCTCGACCTGATCGCCACGCCATTGGCTGATGCTTTCGCTGGGGTTGTTGACGTTGGCGGCGATGTGCTTGCCAGCCAGTTGGGTCGCGGCTTCGCTGCCGCTTTTGAACGGGATGTACACCAGTTTGCTGTTGGTGGTCTGGTTCAGCAGCAGGGTCAGGGTCTGGTCGACGTCCTTGGACTGGCTGCCGCCCATGCGCAGGTTCGACGGATCGGCCTTGACCGCTTCGTAGAAGCCTTTGGCGTCCTTCCACGGGGCGTCTTTGTAGCTCCAGAGAATGAAGTCATCCTCGGCCACGGCGGCAATCGGTGTCAGTTCCTGCCATTGGTAGCCGAGCTTGGACACCAGGGGCAACAGGTAAATGTTGTTGGTGCCGATCACCAGTTTCTCGGCATCGCCCTTGTTTATCTTCATGTCGAGAAAGGCTTCGGCGCCGTTGCCGCCGCCCTTGTTGAGGACGATGGTGTTGACGTCGAGCAGCTTGTGGGTGGTGATGATCGACTGGATCAGGCGACCGAGCTGGTCAGTGCCGCCACCGGGGCCACCGGCCACGACGATTTCGACGTTCTTGTCTGGTTGCCAGGCGTAGGCGAGAGCGGGGAGGGCGGTGGCGGCGATCAGGGTACAGCCGAGAAACAGACGGGATGTGCGGCGGACGAATGCATTTCGCATGATGGAAGAGCCTCGTTTTGTGTTTTTGTAATTGTTATGAGCGACTTGTCTGCGCGGTAAAGCCGCAAGCCTGGGCTGAGTGTGGGAACGTGCCGTCGCCGCGTCTAGTCAAAACAATACATACACCGATAGCCTGGGGTTATACCTCGGCACTGCAGGAGCGAGCCCTGCTCGCGATGGGCTTGCTCGCTCCTACAGAAACGTTGAAAGCTCGTTGAAAGCAGGGCATGACATAACCCGGGGCTATCACCCGATTTCAAGTTTTGATTAGACGGTTATCAATGAGCCTTCGATAGTGCTCGACAACACCCATTCCGTAGGAGCCGGCTTGCTGGCGATAGCGGTGTGACAGGCGCCGGCTCCTACAGATCGAACGTTTGCATCACCACAAAAATAATAAAAGAGGTACGCACCATGGCTCGTTCCAGTGCTTCCCTGTATCTGCCTGGCGCAGATGCTGCGCCCGCAACGGTGGCGAAACCGCAGATGGCAACCGCCAAGGCCAGTAATGTGCGTTGGCGGATCTTCGCGATCATCTTCGCGTTGACCATGGTCAACCTGATCGACCGGGTGTCGCTGTCCATCGCGATGCCGACCATTGCTCATGAATTCTCCCTGTCACCTAGCCTGCAAGGGCTGATCCTCAGCAGCTTTTTCTGGGCATACGCATTGTTGCAGATTCCCGGCGGCTGGTTGATCGATCGCTTAGGTCCGCATCGGGTCATCAGTTGGTCCACCGGATTGTGGGGGACGTTTCAGGTGCTGGCGGCGTTTGCCACCGGTGGCTTGTCCTTGTTGTTTGCCCGGGTTGCACTGGGCGCTGCCGAAGCCCCGCTGTTCCCGTCGGGCGGCAAACTGATTTCCCTGTGGCTCGCACCGAACGAGCGCAGTCGCGGTGCGGTATTGATGGACAGCGGCAGCCCGCTGGGTGTGGCCCTTGGCGGGTTGATCATTGCCTACCTGATTGCCTCGCTGGATTCCTGGCGCCTGGCGTTCGTGATTGCCGGTATCGCCACCCTTGTACTGGCCTGGCTGGCGCGGCGTTATCTGCGCGATGACCCGGCCAGCCATCCGCAGGTCAATGAAGCGGAGCTGGAAAAGATCAACGTCGGCCGCGCCACACCGGCCGCCGAAGCCGTGCGGATGCCGGTCAAGGGCTTGGGCATTGCGGCCCGTTCCCTGAGCGGTTTGCTGATCGGCCGGGCCAGTTGGGCCATGGTGTATTTCGGTTTGCTGACCTGGGGGCCGAGCTATCTGGCCCAGGCCCGCGGCTTCGATATCAAGGGCATCGGCGCGGCGACTTTCGTGATTTTCATCTGCGGTGCGCTCGGCTCGTTGACCGGTGGCTTCCTCTGCGATGGTTTGATTCGCAAGGGCGTCAGTCGCGGTGTGGCGGTCAAGAGTCTGCTGGCGTTTTCCGGTCTGGTGGCCCTCGGTGCATTCCTGTTGCTGCCGACCCTGAGCGATCCTTTTGCGGCGGTGGCGCTATTGGCCATGACCGCGTTTTTCCTGATGTGGGGCAGTCTCTACTGGAGCTTCCCGGCGCTGCTGGCAGCTCCGGCGCGGGTCGGTTTGATCGGCGGCGTGATGAACATGGCCGGCAGCACCGGTGGCATTGCGGTGCCAATTCTGGTGGGCGTGATTCTGCAAGCGGCCGGCGGTTTTGCCCCGGTGCTCGGGTTCTTCGCGGCGTGCTCGGCGGTGTTTGTTCTAGCCACGTTGTTTATCAGCCTGGATGAGGTGCGTCATGACTAAGTTGTGGGACGGCCCGATCATCGACGCCCATCATCACTTCTGGGACCCAACGATCAACGATCACCCGTGGCTCGCCCCTGAAGCCAGTGTTCCGTTTCGCTACGGTGATTACAGCGCCATCAAGCGCCGCTATTTTCCCGAGGATTACTTTGCCGATGCCGGCTCCCATAACGTCGTGCAAACGGTGTACGTCGAGACTGAATGGAACCCCCAGGACCCGATTGGCGAAACCCGTTTCATCGAGCAACTGGCCGCCCGTTACGGCGTGCCGAATGCGGTTGTTGCGCAAGCCTGGCTCGACCACCCGGACGCCATCGATGTCCTGACCGAACAGGCGCGCTTCAAGCATGTGCGCAGCGTTCGGCACAAACCCGGCGGGCCGGCCACGCCGCAACAAGTCGGTCACATGCGCAGCCTGATGAGCGATGAGCATTGGCGTCGCAGCTATGCCGCGCTCGAAGGGCTGGGCCTGCATTTCGATTTGCAGACACCCTGGTGGAACCTGCACGAAGCCGAACGCCTGGCCCGGGACTTTCCCGGCATCACGCTGATTCTCAACCATGCCGGTTTGCCCAACGACCGCAGTGCCGAAGGCCTGGCGGGCTGGCGTCTGGCGATGGCGCGACTGGCGCAATGGCCGAACGTGCGGGTGAAGATTTCCGGCCTGGGGCAGGGCGGCCAGCGCTGGCGTGCCAAGGATAACGCCTGGATCGTGCGCGAAGTGATCGCCATGTTCGGCAGCGACAGAGCGATGTTCGCCAGCAACTTTCCGGTGGACAGCCTGTGCGGCTCGTTCGACGACATCTACAGCGGTTTCAAATCCATCGTCGCCGATTTGCCAATGGCCGATCAGGAGCGACTTTTCCATAGCAACGCGCAGCGGGTCTATCGCTGCGAGCCTTGCGCCATTGACCGGGCGCGGCCTGAACCCTTGAGGAGTGAAGCATGAGCAAATCCACCATCGCGATGGTCCTTGGCGACCCGGCAGGCATCGGCCCGGAACTGATCGCCCGCTTGCTCGGCGAGCCCGACGTGCGCGCTCAGGCCAACGTGATCCTGATCGCCGACGAAGCGGAAATGCGTCGCGGCATGCGCATCGCCGGGATGGAGTTTCCCTATCGTCGCGTCGAGTCCCTGGAGCATCTGGCATTCGTCGATGACACGCCGTTGTTCTATGACTTTCGTGGCGACACCGTCGGTGAGTTTGCGCGCAGTGAGGCCAGCGTCATCGGCGGGCGCTATAGCCTCGACACCCTGGAAAAGGCCCTGCGCCTGACCGAAGCGGGCATCACCGATGCGGTGCTGTTCGGGCCCTTGAACAAGACCTCGCTGCACATGGCCGGCATGGCGCACAGCGATGAGTTGCACTGGTTCGCCGAGCTGCTGGACTTCCACGGGCCGTTCTGCGAGTTCAACGTGCTCGACAACCTCTGGACTTCACGGGTGACCTCCCATGTGGCCCTGGCCGATGTACCAGGCCTGCTCAGCCAGCAACGGGTGGTGGAAGCGATTCAACTGATCGACACGGCGCTCAAGCGCAATGGTCTGGAGAAACCACGAATCGGTGTGTGTGGCTTGAATCCGCACAACGGCGACAACGGCTCGTTCGGTCGCGAGGAACTGGACATCATCGGCCCGGCCGTCCGCTCGGCGCAGACGCTGGGGATCGCGGCGGACGGGCCGTATCCGGCCGACACTATTTTCCTCAAGGTCCAGGGCGATGCCAGTGCCTTCGACGCGGTAGTGACCATGTACCACGATCAAGGCCAGATCGCGATTAAGCTGATGGGTTTTTCCCGTGGCGTGACGGTGCAGGGCGGTCTGCCGATTCCGATCACCACCCCGGCCCATGGCACTGCGTTCGACATCGCGGGGCAGGGTAAGGCGAATGCCGGTGCGATCCGCCAGGCGTTCGAGATTGCCTGCCGGATGGGTCGCAACCGCCACTGACATCACGCAATACCCCTGTAGGAGCCGGCTTGCTGGCGATGCGGTCTGGCAGACACTTTTCAGGTGCCTGACGGACTGCAATCGCCAGCAAGCCGGCTCCTACAGTTTTGTGGAAAGGCTGATAACTCGATCTACTCAATAATCGGTTTTTCCTATCACCCCAGGTTATCGCCGGATACGCATAAGTGATTATCCGCAACCCTTTGCGCTGGCTAAAGTCGCTCCATCGAATGAACGCAACCGGCCACTTTCGGCCACGGCGATCAAGCGAATGACAACTACAAAAAGCCCGCCTTGTCACTTCCGCAAGGCACATACCGGCAGCAAAAGGAACCTTCACATGACCCGCCCAGATTCCGCCCTGGCGCTGTCCAGCGCTATCTCCAAAAGCCGGCTTCGCCTGCTGCCGTTTCTGATCCTGATGTACATCCTGGCGTTCATCGATCGCTCCAACGTCGGCTTCGCCAAAGCGGCGTTGCAGGCCGACACCGGGTTGGGCGATGCCGCGTTCGCGTTCGGCGCGAGCATCTTCTTCATCGGTTACGCGTTCTTCGAAGTGCCTAGCAATTACATGCTGCATCGCCTCGGCGCCAAGGTCTGGCTGTGCCGGATCATGGTCACCTGGGGCCTGGTGTCGGCGGCGATGATGTTTGCTCACAATGCCGAAACTTTCTACGTGCTGCGCTTCCTGCTGGGTGTGGCTGAAGCCGGGTTTTTCCCGGGGATCATCCTTTACCTCACCTACTGGTTCCCGGCGCAGAGCCGTGGCCAGGCGCTGGGCCTGTTCTATTTCGGCCTGCCCCTGGCGCTGGTGTTGGGCAGCCCGTTGTCCGGCTGGTTGCTGGAATTCCACGGCGTGTTCGGCCTGACCAACTGGCAATGGCTGTTCGTTGTCGAAGGCTTGATGGCTTCGGTAGTCGGCATCGCGGCGTACTTCTACCTGGTCAATCGCCCAAGCGACGCGACCTGGTTGAGCGTTGAAGAAAAACAGGCGCTGGGCACTGCCCTGGCCGAAGAAGACGCACAGAAAAAACACAGCAGCCCCCACGGTTTCCTCAGTGCCTTGCGCAACCCTCGGGTGCTGCAATTCTGCCTGGCGTATTTCACCATTCAGATGAGCGTGTACGGCGTGGTGTTCTACCTGCCGACCCGTATAGCAGGTTTGCTTGACGGGCATGTTGGCCTGAACGTCGGCCTGATCACCGCAATCCCGTGGATCTGCGCGCTGATCGTGACCCGCCTCGTCACTCGCTATGCCGACCGTACCGGCCAGCACCGTCACCTCGCCGTGTGCATGCTGACCATGGCTGCCCTTGGTATCGCCGCCTCCGCGCTGGGTACGAGCATGGTGCCGGTTGTCCTCGCGTTCTGCTTCGCGGCTGCCGGTTTCGTCTCTGTGCAACCGCTGTTCTGGACCATCCCCACCAGCTACCTCAGCGGTGCCGCCGCGGCGGGCGGGATCGCCCTGATCAACTCTATCGGCAACCTCGGCGGCTTCGTTGCACCGAACCTGAAAACCGTGATGGAAAGCAGTTTTGCAGACCCCCGCGCCGGCATGTTCGCCCTGGCCACGGTTGGCATTATCGGCGCCGTCCTGCTGTCCCGACTTCGTACCACCCACACCCCTAAATCCCCCTCGCAGCTCACACCGGCTCAGGTTGGCTGATCACTACCCAAGCGTTAGCAAGGAACTGTATTCATGAAAATCAAAGCGATCCGTACCCGCGTTTTCGAGTGGAAAGGCAAAGTCGTGCCACCCCAGGCGCACTTCTGCACCAACGCCAGCGACATCCTGTTCGAACGTGGCGACGCCATGGGCTCGTTCCGTTTCCACGGCTGGCTGGTGGTAGAAGTCGAGACCGACACCGGCCTCGTTGGCATCGGTAACTGCGCCCTGGCGCCGCGTGTGGCCAAGGAAATCATCGACACCTACCTGGCACCGATCGCCATTGGCGAAGACCCGTTCGACAACGAATACATCTGGCAGAAAATGTACCGCCAGAGCCACGCCTGGGGCCGCAAGGGCATCGGCATGGCGGCGATCTCGGCGATCGACATCGCGATCTGGGACATCATGGGCAAAGCGGTGAACAAGCCGGTGTTCAAGCTGCTGGGCGGGCGCACCAAGGAAAAGATCTGGACCTACGCGTCCAAACTCTACGCCAACGACAACCTCGACCTGTTCCTCGAAGAGGCCCAGGGCTATCTGAGCCAGGGTTTCACCGCGCTGAAGATGCGCTTCGGCTATGGCCCGAAAGACGGCCCGGCCGGCATGCGTCGCAACATCGAACAAGTGCGCGCCCTGCGTGAGCTGGCCGGCCCTGACGTCGACATCATGCTCGAATGCTACATGGGCTGGACCCTCGAATATGCGCGTCGCATGTTGCCGAAACTGGCCGAGTTCGAACCTCGCTGGCTCGAAGAACCGGTGATCGCCGATGACATCGAAGGCTACATCGAACTGAAGAAGATGGGGATCATGCCGATCTCCGGCGGCGAGCACGAGTTCACCTCCTACGGGTTCAAGGACCTGCTGGAACGCCGTGCCGTCGATGTGATCCAGTACGACACCAACCGCGTAGGCGGTATTACCGCCGCGCGCAAGATCAACGCCATGGCCGAAGCCTGGTCGGTGCCGGTCATCCCGCACGCCGGGCAGATGCACAACTACCACCTGACCATGTCCACCACGGCCTCGCCGATGGCCGAGTTCTTCCCGGTGTTCGATGTCGAAGTCGGCAACGAGCTCTTCTACTACGTGTTCAAGGGCGAGCCGCAACCGGTCAACGGCTACATCCAGCTCGACGACAACAAACCGGGGCTGGGTCTGGAAATCTCCGATGAGTACCTGAGCGATTTCAACATCATCGAGTGACCGTCCGGCGTCGCTCAGCGGCGGCGCCCAACACGACTTTTCGGAGGGCCGACATGCGCCTGATTCAGTTTGAAAACACCGACGGACAACGCCAGGTCGGCTTGGTTGAAGGGGCTCAGGTCCAGGTGTTGCGTGATACCCGCAGCACCCGTGAACTGGCGGTGGCCGCCATTCGTGCCCAACGCAGTCTGCAAGAAGAGATCGCCCTGCGCGGCACCGAGCCCGGACCGGATTACGCAACGCTGTTGCAGCAGGGCAAGGTCCTGCCGCCACTGGACCACGAGGACCCGGCGCATTGCCTGATCAGTGGCACCGGTCTGACCCATTTGGGCAGCGCGGCGACGCGGGACAAAATGCATCAGCACGACGGCGCCGTCGAAGCTGGCATGACCGACACCATGCGCATGTTCAAGTGGGGGCTGGAGGGCGGCAAACCGGCGGCAGGGCAGGTCGGCGCGCAACCGGAATGGTTCTACAAGGGCGACGGCAGCATCGTCGTGCGCCCCGGTGCGGATTTCCCGGTGCCGCCATTCGCCGAAGACGCCGGTGAAGAGCCGGAACTCACCGGCTTGTATGTGATTGGCGATGATGGCCAGCCGTACCGCATCGGTTTCGCCCTGGGCAACGAGTTCTCCGACCACGTCATGGAACGGCGCAACTACCTGTACCTCGCCCATTCGAAGTTGCGCTGCTGTTCCTATGGCCCGGAACTACGCGTCGGCGAGTTGCCCAGGCATCTGGTCGGCACCAGCCGGATCAAGCGCAACGGTGAAACGATCTGGGAAAAGGAGTTTCTCAGCGGCGAGGACAACATGTGCCACAGCCTAGCCAACCTGGAGTTTCATCACTTCAAGTACGCGCAGTTCCTGCGTCCTGGTGATGTGCACGTGCATTACTTCGGCACCGCCACGCTGTCGTTTGCCGACGGGGTAAAGACCCAGCCGGGAGACAGCTTCCAGATCAGCCTCGATGAGTTCGGCGCGCCGCTGGTCAACGGTATCGGCGAAAGCGCCCAGCCGCTTGGCATCGGTCAGGTGCGCACGCTTTAACCCTTGTAGGAGCCGGCTTGCTGGCGATCGCAATGGCAATGGCGCAATGATCATCAACGTCGCGCGCCAAATCGCTATCGCCAGCAAGCCGGCTCCTACAGGTCTGCATTTGACCAAGGAGTCCATATGACCCAGTTTCTCGGACACAACTACATTGGCGGTCGCCGCAGTGCCAACGGCACGACGCAGCTGCAAAGCCTCGATGCAACGACGGGCGAAGCGCTCTCCGGATTCTTCATTCAGGCATCCGAAGCCGAAGTGGATGCCGCCGCCAAAGCCGCCGCCAGCGCTTACCCGGTTTATCGCAACCTCAGCGCTGAAAAGCGCGCAACGTTCCTCGATGCCATCGCCGATGAAATCGACGGGCTGGGCGATGAGTTCGTCGCCACCGTGTGCCGCGAAACCGCGTTGCCGGCCGGGCGTATTCAAGGTGAGCGCGCACGCACCAGCGGCCAGTTGCGCCTGTTCGCCAAGGTGCTGCGTCGCGGTGATTTCCATGGTGCGCGCATCGACCGCGCATTGCCGGATCGGCAGCCGTTGCCACGCCCGGATCTGCGTCAGTACCGCATCGGCCTGGGGCCGGTTGCAGTGTTCGGCGCCAGTAACTTCCCGCTGGCGTTTTCCACAGCCGGCGGCGATACCGCTTCGGCACTGGCCGCCGGTTGCCCGGTGGTGTTCAAGGCCCACAGCGGACACATGGCAACTGCCGAGTGGGTGGCTGACGCGATCATCCGCGGCGCGGAAAAAACCGGCATGCCGGCCGGTGTGTTCAACATGATTTATGGCGGCGGTGTCGGCGAATGGCTGGTCAAGCATCCGGCGATTCAGGCGGTCGGCTTCACCGGCTCACTCAAAGGCGGCAATGCCCTGAGCCACATGGCTGCTAACCGGGCGCAGCCGATCCCGGTGTTCGCCGAGATGTCGAGCATCAACCCGGTGTTCCTGCTGCCCGAAGCCCTCAAGGTGCGTGGCGAGCAGATCGCGGCGCAATTGGCCGGCTCGGTCACCCTGGGCTGTGGCCAGTTCTGCACCAATCCGGGCTTGGTCATTGGTGTGCGCTCGCCGCAGTTCAGTTCTTTCCTTGAGACATTCTGCGCCCACATGAACCAGCAACCGGCGCAAACCATGCTCAACGCCGGCGCGCTGGTCAGCTACAGCCGGGGTCTTGGCGAACTGCACGAGCATCCGGGCCTGACCCATCTGGCGGGCCGGCCACAACAAGGCAATCAGGCTCAACCGCAGGTGTTCAAGGCCGATGTCAGCCTGTTGCTCAAGGGCGATGAGTTGTTGCAGGAGGAAGTGTTCGGGCCGACCACCATTGTCATTGAGGTCGAGGATCGGGCGCAGTTGGCGGCGGCGCTGCATGGCCTGCGCGGGCAATTGACGGCGACGTTGATCGGCGAGGCCGAAGAATTGCTGGAGTACCGCTGGCTGGCTGAGTTGCTCCAGGAGAAGGTCGGAAGGATCTTGCTCAATGGCTATCCGACCGGGGTCGAAGTCTGCGAGGCCATGGTGCATGGCGGGCCGTATCCGGCGACGTCTGACTCGCGGGGCACCTCGGTGGGCACCCTGGCGATCGATCGCTTCCTGCGGCCGGTGTGCTTCCAGAACTATCCGGATGCGTTGCTGCCCGAAGCGTTGCAGAACGGCAATCCGCTGGGAATTCGGCGGTTGGTGGATGGGGAGATGAGTGCTTCGGCCTTGTGATTGTCGGTGTCTGGGCTATCGCCTTCGCGAGCAAGCCCGCTCCCACACTGGATCTGTTGTGAACGCATAATTTGTGAACACTCTGATCAAATGTGGGAGCGGGCTTGCCCGCGAAGGCGTCATCCGACTCGCAACAACCCTACCGGTCAGCCACCAGGCCAGGTTTCACCGCAGCCGGCTTCAACACCAGCCACAACGCCAGCGCAATCAACATCCCGCCATAGACATGCGCCATCGACAGCGGCTCATCGAGAAACAGTCCCCCCCACAACACCCCGAACAGCGGGATCAGGAAGGTTGTGGTCATCGATTTCACCGGGCCAATGGAGCTCAGGAGCCGGAAGTAAATAATGTACGCAAACGCCGTGCATCCCAGACCCAAGCCCAGCAGCGATAGCCACACGCTCCAGCCGCCCCAACTCGCGGGTGGTTGGCTGATCACGCTGTAGCCGAACAGCGGTAGCAGGAACAACGTCGCGCCGAGCATGCTGCCCAGTGCCGACAAACGGCTGTCGAGGCCACCGGCCTGATCGAGCCAGCGCCGGGCGAGAAACCCCGCAAAGCCGTAGCAAGTGGTCGCGAGCAGGCAGGCAACGGCACCCATCAGCAGTGCCATATCGAACGCCACCGGACCGGCACGGGTCAGCACGCCCACACCGAACAGCCCCAGGAACACGCCGCCGAGCTTGGCGCCAGTGAGCTTTTCATGGAAAAACAGGCCGCCGATCAGCACCCCCATCAATGGTGTCGTGGCATTGAAAATCGACGAGTAACCGGCTGGTAGCACCTGCGCGGCCACCGAATAGAGCGTCGCCGGAATCCCGGAGTTGATCACCCCGAGCAGCATCACGGTTTTGAGTTTGCCCTTGAAATCCCAACTGATGCGCATCAGCCCGAGAATCACCAGCAGTCCGGCAGCGGCGATGGATACTCGGAAAAACGCGGTTGGAATGCTGCCAATCACCGGGGCGATGATGCGCATGAACAGGAAACTCGCTCCCCAAATGGCCGCCAGGGACAGTAAACGGAAAATATCGACGGGGTTCACAGCGCGGTCCTTCCTTGATGGAGGGGCGAAAGTGTTGCTGAGTGTGTGATCGATGGCAACCGAAAACCGGGCATTCAATTCGCCCGCAAAATTACGCTTCTCCTGCACCTGCTTCACTGGCTAAGCTCAGGGCTCCCGAATTCCCGCAGAGGTCTCACCATGCCGCAGCAATGGCCAGCCGCCGACATCGCCCGCTTGATCCTCGATGGCTTTGACGATTACCGCGAGCATTTTCGCCAGATCACCGACGGCGCCCGGGCTCGCTTCGAACAGGCCAAGTGGCAAGAGACACAATCGGCGTCGGCGGCGCGGATCAATCTGTACGAAGACAAAGTCGCTGAAACGGTGGCGCGCCTGCGCACCGCGTTTGACCCAGGCACCCTGGACGTCAGCTGCTGGCCGCTGGTCAAAAGCGCCTATATCAGCCTGATCGACCTGCGCTTCGACGATGAACTGTCCGAGACCTGGTACAACTCGATCTTCTGCGGGCTGTTCAGCCACGACCTGATCAGCGATGGCTGCATGTTCATCCACACCACCCGGCCGAGCCTGCGCCGGGCCCGGGCCGCGCAAACCCGCACCTACAAGCCGCAAGGCCAATTGTCGGCCATGCTCGCCAGCATCTTCGCCGACTACCGCTTCAGCGAGGATTACGCCGACCTGTCCGGCGACCTGAAGCGCCTCGAAGCGCAACTGCGCGAGAACCTGCCGGACTGGGTATGCAAGGACCCGGAGCTGAGCGTCGAACTGTTTTCCTCGGTGCTCTACCGCAACAAGGGCGCGTACCTGGTCGGGCGCATCTACACCGCCGACGAGCAATGGCCGCTGGCGATTCCGCTGCTGCACCTCGAAGGCCGCGGCATCCAGATCGATGCGCTGATCACCGATGAGGCGGACGTGTCGATCATCTTCTCCTTCACCCGTTCGTATTTCATGGTGGATGTGCCGGTGCCGGCGGAGTTCATCGGTTTCCTGCGGCGTATCCTGCCGGGCAAGCACATTGCCGAGCTGTACACCTCGATCGGCTTCTACAAGCACGGCAAGTCGGAGTTCTACCGGGCGCTGATCAACCACCTGGCCAACACCGACGACCAGTTCATCATGGCCCCCGGTGTACGCGGCATGGTCATGAGCGTGTTCACCCTGCCGGGTTTCAACACCGTGTTCAAAATCATCAAGGACCGTTTCTCGCCGTCGAAAAACGTCGACCGCGCCACGGTGATCGAAAAGTACCGTTTGGTGAAGAGTGTCGACCGCGTCGGGCGCATGGCCGATACCCAGGAGTTTGCCGATTTTCGTTTTCCCCTGAGCAAGTTCGATCCGGCATGCCTGGAGGAACTGCTGGAAGTTGCGCCGTCCACGGTCTCGGTGGAAGACGATACGGTGCTGATCCGCCACTGCTGGACAGAACGGCGCATGACCCCACTGAACCTCTACCTGGAGAACGCCAACGAGGCGCAGGTGCGCGAAGCCCTGGAAGACTACGGCCTGGCGATCAAGCAACTGGCGGCGGCCAACATCTTTCCCGGTGACATGCTGCTGAAGAACTTCGGCGTCACCCGTCACGGCCGCGTGGTGTTCTACGACTACGACGAGATCTGCTTCCTCACCGAGGCCAACTTCCGCCACATCCCGCAACCGCGCACCCCGGAAGACGAAATGGCTTCCGAACCGTGGTATTCGATCGGGCCGCTGGACGTGTTCCCGGAAGAGTTTCCGCCGTTCCTGTTTGCCGATTTCGGGCAGCGCAAGCTGTTCGATCAGTTGCATGGCGAGTTGTACAACGCCGATTACTGGAAAAGCCTGCAGGAAGCGATTCGGGGCGGCAAAGTGATCGATGTATTCCCGTATCGGCGTAAAGGCCTCGACAGCGAGTAGCACCGGTACGCATCCCTGTAGGAGCGAGCTTGCTCGCGATGGTCGTTAACGGTGACGCGGGAAACCTGACACCCCGTGGCGTTCTTGAGTTCATCGCGAGCAAGCTCGCTCCTACAAGGGATCTCGCTCAACCTTCAAATCTGCGACAATCGCCCCCCTGCGCCACTAGACGACTGAATTGCGTACCCGATGACCGACGAATCGCCCTCCATCGACAAACTGCTGATAAACCTCGATCACGCCATGCTTGCCGACCGCCACCGGCTGCGGCGGCAGTTGCTTGAGCTGCGCAAGAAACCCGACGAGGCCAAGCTGGCCCAGTGGGTTGCGCGCATGCAGGCGTCCTGTGAGCAGGTGCTGGCGCGCCGCGCCAGCCTGCCGGTGATTCGTTACGACGACAGCCTGCCGATCGCCGCCAAGCGCGACGAAATCAAGAAGGCGCTGGAAAAGCACCAGGTGTTGATCATCGCCGGTGAAACCGGGTCGGGTAAAACCACCCAGTTACCGAAGATCTGCCTGGAAATCGGTCGCGGCCAGCACGGCTTGATCGGCCACACCCAACCGCGCCGGATCGCTGCGCGCAGCGTCGCCAGCCGGGTCGCCGAAGAGCTCGGCACGCCGCTGGGCGCGCTGGTCGGCTATCAGGTGCGTTTCGAGGATCAGAGCGATTCCAACACCCTGATCAAGCTGATGACCGATGGCATCCTGCTGGCGGAAACCCAGAACGACCGCTACCTGGAACGCTACGACACGATCATCGTCGACGAGGCCCACGAACGCAGCCTCAACATCGACTTCCTGCTCGGCTATCTGAAAACCCTGCTGCCGCGTCGTCCGGACCTGAAGGTCATCATTACTTCGGCAACCATCGATCTGGAGCGTTTCTCCAAGCATTTCGATGATGCGCCGATAGTCGAAGTTTCCGGGCGCACTTTTCCGGTGGACACCTGGTATCGCCCGCTGACCCTGGAGCAGGACGAAGAGGGCAACCGCGTCGAGGACGACCTGACAGTGGATCAGGCGATTCTCGCCACCCTTGATGAAATCGCCGCCTATGAGCGCAGCGAAGGCCGCAGTCCCGGTGACGTGCTGGTGTTCCTGCCCGGTGAGCGCGAGATTCGCGACGCCGCCGAAATGCTGCGCAAGGCCCAGCTCAAGCACACCGAAATCCTGCCGCTGTACGCACGGTTGTCGCCGGCCGAGCAGCAGCGGATTTTCCAGTCGCACCCGGGCCGTCGCGTGGTCCTGGCGACCAACGTCGCGGAAACCTCGCTGACCGTGCCGGGTATTCGCTACGTGATCGACAGCGGCACCGCGCGCATCAGCCGCTACAGCTACCGCGCCAAGGTTCAGCGCTTGCCGATCGAAGCGGTATCCCAGGCCAGCGCCAACCAGCGTAAAGGTCGATGCGGGCGGGTCGAGCCGGGTATCTGCATCCGCCTCTACAGCGAGGAAGACTTCCTCGGGCGCCCGGAATTTACCGATCCCGAAATCTTGCGCACCAACCTCGCCGCCGTCATCTTGCAGATGTTGCATCTGCGCCTCGGCGAAGTCACCGAGTTCCCGTTCATCGAGCCGCCGGACGGCAAGGCCATCAGCGACGGTTACAACCTGCTGCAAGAACTCTCGGCGGTGGATCGCAACAGCCAGCTGACCCCGCTCGGTCGTCAACTGGCGCGACTGCCGGTGGACCCGCGCATGGGGCGCATGTTGCTGGAAGCGGCGAAACTCGGCAGCTTGCAGGAAGTGCTGATCGTCGCCAGCGCCATGTCGATCCAGGACCCGCGCGAGCGTCCGCCGGAGCGTCAGCAAGCGGCGGATCAAGCCCACGCCCAATGGAAGGACCCCGACTCGGACTTCGCCGGGCTGGTCAATCTGTGGCGCGGATTCGAGGAGCAGCGCCAGGCGCTGACCGCCAACCCGCTGCGCAACTGGTGCCGCAAGAATTTCCTGAATTACCTGCGCCTGCGCGAATGGCGCGATTCCCATCGCCAGCTGAGCCTGATCTGCCGCGACATGCAGTTGAGCCTCAATAAAGAGCCGGCGGACTATCCGAAACTGCACAAAGCGGTGCTGGTGGGCTTGCTCAGCCAGATCGGCCAGAAAACCGAAGAGGGTGATTACCTCGGTGCGCGTCAGCGGCGCTTCTGGATTCACCCGTCGTCGGGCATCGGCAAGAAGCGCCCGCAATGGTTGATGACCGCTGAACTGGTGGAAACCACCAAGCTCTACGCGCGGATGGTGGCGAAGATCGATGCCGACTGGATCGAGCCGCTGGCCGGGCACCTGATCAAGAAAAACCATTTCGAACCCCACTGGGAGAAGAAGCGCGGCCAGGTCGTGGCGTTCGAGCAGATCACCCTGTTCGGGCTGATCGTGGTCGGGCGCCGGCCGGTGCATTACGGCCCGGTGGACCCGGTGGTGTCGCGGGAACTGTTCATCCGCGAAGCGCTGGTGCGCGGTGAAATCCAGTCCAAGGCCAAGTGCCTGGCGGCCAACAAGCAGTTGCTGGAACAGCTCGACGAACTGGAAGCCAAGGCCCGTCGCCGCGACATCCTCGCCGACGAAGAAACTCTGTACGCCTTCTACGATGCGCGTCTGCCGCCGGAGATCCATCAGACCGCGACCTTCGACAGCTGGTACCGGATCAACAGCCAGAAAGACCCGCAACTGCTGATCATGCGCGAAGAGGACGTGCTGGCCCGCGAAGCCAGTGAAGTCACCGCCCAGCATTACCCGGACACCTTGCACATCGGCGATCTGGAATTGGCCCTCAGCTACCACTTCGAACCGAATCACCCGCGCGACGGCGTGACCCTGCGCGTGCCTGCACCGCTGTTGCCGATGCTGCCGCCGGAACGCCTGGAATGGCTGGTGCCGGGTGTCATCGAAGCCAAGTGCATTGCCCTGGTGCGCAACCTGCCCAAGGCCTTGCGCAAGAATTTCGTGCCGGTGCCGGACTTCGTCAAGGCGGCGTTGCAGCGCATGACCTTTGCCGAGGGCTCGCTGCCCCAGGCTTTAGGGCGCGAGCTGCTGCGCATGACCGGTGCGCGGGTCAGCGATGAAGCCTGGGCCGAGGCGGCGCAGCAGGTTGAAAGTCATCTGCGGATGAACCTGGAAATCGTCGACGCCCAGGGCAAGTTCCTCGGTGAAGGTCGCGACCTGGCGGAACTGACGGCGCGTTTCGCCGAGGCCAGCCAGGCGGCGTTGGCCGTGCCGCAAACCGCGAAGAGCCAGCAACCGGTGGAGCCGAAAGTGTTCGCCGCCGTGGCCGAGAAAACCCAACAGAAGATCGCCGGGCTGTCGATGACGGTCTATCCGGCGCTGGTGGAGGAGAGCGGTACGGTCAAGGAAGGGCGTTTCTCGACCCCGGCCGAGGCCGAGTTCCAGCATCGCCGTGCCTTGCAGCGCCTGCTGATGCAGCAACTGGCCGAGTCGGCGAAGTTCCTGCGTGGCAAGTTGCCGGGCCTGACTGAACTGGGCCTGCTGTATCGCGACATGGGGCGTGTCGATGCACTGGTGGAAGACATTCTGCTGGCCAGCCTCGACAGCTGCATTCTCGAAGGCGAAGACCCGCTGCCTCGCGATGGCGCCGGATTGGCGTCGCTGGCCGAGCGCAAACGTGGCGCCTGGACCGAGCACGCCGAGCGCGTGGCGAAGCTGACCCTGGAAGTCCTCAAACTCTGGCACGGCCTGCAAAAGCGCTTCAAGGGCAAGATCGATCTGGCACAAGCCGTGGCCTTGAACGACATCAAGCAGCAGCTCAGCCACCTGGTCTATCCGGGTTTTGTCCGGGAAACGCCGATGCAGTGGCTCAAGGAATTACCGCGTTACCTCAAGGCCATCGAGCAGCGTTTCGAGAAAATCGGTGCCCAAGTGCAGCGCGACCGGGTCTGGAGCGGCGAATTGTCCGGCCTGTGGACGCAGTACCAGACCCGCGCCAACAAACACGCCCAGGAAGGCAAGCGCGATCCGCAGCTGGAGTTGTATCGCTGGTGGCTGGAGGAGTATCGGGTTTCGCTGTTTGCGCAACAGTTGGGAACCAAAGTGCCGATCTCCGACAAGCGCCTGAACAAGCAGTGGAGTCAGGTAGAGCCCTGACACAATCCCTGTAGGAGCGAGCTTGCTCGCGATGGTCGTCAACGATAACGCTGGGAACCTGACACCCCACGGCGTTCTCTGGTTCATCGCGAGCAAGCTCGCTCCTACAAGTATTGCGTTGCTCTCGCAAAAGGCGCCAAAACCCAAGCTTTATGGCAAACTTCGCGACCATAAACGCCAGTTTCGCGACCTGGAGCCTTCGACCAGGTTGCGAGCAGGAATAAAGCGATGCCAGGTTTGCGTCCCCCGGATGGGAATAGACCCTTTGTGTATTGGTACGACGGTGCCAATGCTTTCTGCCTGAACAGATTAGAGACACGACCATGCATAACGTCGTCATCAGCGGCACCGGCCTGTACACCCCGGCCAACAGCATTTCCAACGAAGAGCTGGTGCAGTCTTTCAATGCTTACGTCGCGCAATTCAACGCCGACAACGCTGACGCCATCGCGCGCGGTGAAGTGCAAGCGTTGACCGAGTCCAGCGCAGCGTTCATCGAAAAAGCCTCCGGCATCAAGAGCCGCTTTGTCATGGACAAGGAAGGCATCCTCGACCCGCAACGCATGGCTCCGCGCCTGCCGGAACGTTCCAACGACGAATGGTCGGTGCTTTGCCAGATGGCCATCGGCGCGGCCGAGCAAGCCTTGCAACGCGCGGGCAAGACCGCTGCCGACATCGATGGCGTGATCGTCGCCTGCTCCAACCTGCAACGTGCCTACCCGGCCATTGCCATTGAAGTGCAGGAAGCGCTGGGTATCCAGGGTTTCGGTTTCGACATGAACGTGGCCTGTTCTTCGGCGACTTTCGGTATCCAGACCGCCGCCAACAGCGTGAAACTGGGCCAGGCCCGGGCGATCCTGATGGTCAACCCGGAAGTCTGCACTGGCCACCTGAACTTCCGTGACCGTGACAGCCACTTCATCTTCGGTGACGCTGCCACGGCGGTGATCATCGAGCGTGCTGACCTGGCGACGTCCAAGTTCCAGTTCGATATCGTCAGCACCAAGCTGCTGACCAAGTTCTCCAACAACATCCGCAACAACTTCGGCTTCCTCAACCGCGCGGCGCAAGAGGGCATCGGCGCCAAGGACAAACTGTTCGTGCAGGAAGGCCGCAAGGTGTTCAAGGAAGTCTGCCCGATGGTGGCCGAGCTGATCGCTGAGCATCTGCAGGAGAATCAGCTCAACGTCAGCGACGTGAAGCGCTTCTGGCTGCACCAGGCCAACCTCAGCATGAACCACCTGATCGTCAAGAAGCTGTTGGGCCGCGACGCCACCGAACAGGAAGCGCCGGTGATTCTCGACACCTACGCCAACACCAGCTCCGCCGGTTCCGTGATTGCCTTCCACAAGAACCAGGACGATCTGCCGGCCGGTTCGCTGGCTGTGCTCAGTTCGTTCGGTGCCGGTTATTCGATTGGTAGCGTGTTGCTGCGCAAGCGCTGAGCTTGAATAGACTGTCGCAGCAGATGAAAAAATCGCAGCCCAAGGCTGCGATTTTTTTTGCGGTGGGCTTTTGTGGCGAGGGGGCTTGCCCCCGTTCGACTACGCAGTAGTCGCAGGTCAGGTTGACGCGGTGCTCCAGGAAAATAGCAGTGGCTGGTTTTGGGATCGCTGCGCGATCCAACGGGGCGGTGCGGCGTTCCGACAAGCCCCCTCGCCACAAATGAACATTTTCAGGCGGGGATGTGAAAACAGACTCGCGTTGATGCATCGGAGGATGATGGGGACCGACACACCAACGCCAGGCTGTAAAAGGGGCTCAGGCATCCTTGCCAGAGTCGTATAGCGGGTGAGTCAGAACTTGGCTTCGGCATCCAGTTGCAGGGTGTTGATGTCCGAATCCTTCTTGTTGATGTTGGCGTTGGTCTGGTCCGAAGTCGCCATGAAGTAGGTCGCGCCCAGGGCAAAGTTCTTGTCCAGGTCGTAGCTCACTTTCAGCTTGCTGCCGCGTGAACCGGTGAAGCCGTTGGCGAAGTCGGAGTCGGTGAAGGCGCCAACCACAGCGTTACGCTGCACGTCGCGGTAGTTGTAGTCCAGGTTGAAGCCATAGATCTTCGACTTCACACCGGCCAGCCAGCCAGTGTCCTGGTCGTTGCTGGCATCGGTGTTGTTGACGTACTGACCGTAGATCGACAGCGGAACTGGCAGGTTGCTGAAGTCCAGCTGGCCAAAGCCTTCGTACAGTTTGAACTGTTCGCCCGGGCTGTTGCCGTTGACGGCCAGTGCGCATGGCGCGGTGACTGTGCCGCTGGTAGGGCAGGCGCTGCTGTCGTCGTTGTCGTAGGCGTAGAGACTGCCGCCCAAGGTCATTTTCATGCTGTCGGTGATGGCGAAGCGCGCACCCAACTGGCCGGCGTACAGGCGCAGGTCGTGCTTGAACTGCACGCCTTCGCCGTCGACGTTGTCCTTGAGGGTGTAGTGACCGGCGCTACCGAACAACTCGGTGCTGCCGCTCAGCGGGTACTTGTAAGTAACGGCCAGACCTTCCGGGTTGATGTCGCTATCCCAGATGATGTCGCCCATGCTCACCCATTGTTGCGGCATCTTGCCGCCAACCAGGTGCAGGTTCTTGATCGCGTCCGGGTGGTAGTCGATGTAACCCTGGTCCAGCCAGATCTGCTTCTTGTCGAAGTAGTTGTTCAGGTCCTGGTTGGTCGAGCGAGCGTCGTCGTTGCTGCCGGTGGCGATACGGATACCGGTGTCGACCTGCGGGTTGATTTCGCTGTAGGCACCCAGGCGGGCACGAATGCGCTGGCGGTCCTGGTCCTTGTTGTTCGGCACGCCATCGTTGTGGACGTTTTCCTGACGGAAGCGCACGTCGCCCTTGAATTGGGTCTTTGCCGCCCAGGCAAGCTTCTGGTCGAAAGCGCTCAGTGTGTCGGTTTTCTTCGCGGTGGCCGCGATTTGCTCGTTGGTCTCTTGCTGAGCCTGACGGGCGATCTGCTGGTCTTTCTGATCCCTGGCCAGCTCGGCTTGCAGTTCGCTGTACTGCGCGTTGGTGATCGAGCCGTTAGCCTTGAGCATGTCGAGCAGTTTGGCGTCGACTGCGGCACTGGCCGGAACACTCATGGCCAGCAACAGGCCACCGCACAAGGCCGCCGCAGTTTTCGTGGAAGCAAGACGCATATCAATCTCCGAAGATGAGAGGGGATGACAGAGCCATCCGGGACACAACCGACCATAAGGGGCGGAAAACTGTGGCCGGGTATAACCCGGCGCTCTAAAAACAGGCGCCAGTATCGCGATGGTTTATTACAGAGCAGTGGCAATGTGATGTCATGTCGATGACGATACAAAGTCGCCCTGAACTATTGAGTTAGAGCACTGTCGTCGAATTGACCGTGTGCAAAGGAGTGCGATCGGCGATACTCGCGGGGCTTTCACGCCATGAAGAGTGAGGATGGTGATGCCGTTGCAACGCCTGCAAAAACTGTCAGAAATCGCCCCGCAGACGTGGGACGCACTGGTGCCCGAGACTCAGCCTTTTCTGCGTCACGCTTTTTTGAGCGCACTGGAAGACAGCGGCAGCGTCGGCCCTCATACCGGCTGGCAGCCCGAGCATTTGCTGCACGTTGAAGGTGACCGCCTGATCGCCGCGCTGCCGGGTTATCGCAAGTGGCATTCCTACGGCGAGTACGTGTTTGATCACGCCTGGGCCGATGCCTGCGAACGCGCCGGCATCGATTACTACCCCAAACTGTTGAGTGCCGTGCCGTTCAGTCCGGTCACCGGGCCGCGACTGTTGGCGGCCACGGTCGAAGACGGTTTCGAGTTGTTGAAAAGCCTGCCGGGCTACCTTGAGCTTGAAGGGCTGTCCAGCGCGCACATCAACTTCACCGATCCGTTCACCGACGCGGCCTTGAGCGAGCAGCCGGGCTGGCTGCAGCGCGTGGGCTGTCAGTATCACTGGCAGAATCGTGGCTACCGGGATTTCCAGGACTTCCTCGACGTGCTCAGTTCGCGCAAGCGCAAACAGATGCGCAAGGAGCGCGAGCAGGTGGCCGGGCAGGGCTTCGAGTTCGAATGGCTGGAGGGGCGGGAACTGAGCCAGGCGCAATGGGACTTCGTCTACGCCTGCTACGCCAATACCTATGCGGTGCGCCGGCAAGCGCCGTACCTGACACGGGAGTTTTTCAGCCTATTGGCCGAACGCATGCCGGAATCGATTCGCGTGGTGCTGGCCAAACAGGGTTCACGGCCGGTGGCGATGGCGTTCAGCCTGGTGGGGGGCGACAGCTTTTATGGCCGTTACTGGGGATGCCTGGCGGAGTTCGATCGCCTGCATTTCGAGACCTGTTTCTATCAGGGCATGGACTACGCCATCGCCAACGGTTTCCGGCGTTTCGATGCCGGGGCCCAGGGTGAGCACAAATTGATTCGCGGATTCGAGCCAGTCATTACCCATTCCTGGCACTACTTGCGGCATCCGGGATTGAAGGCGGCGGTGAAAGACTTTCTGGAGCAGGAGCGGTTGGGAGTGCTGGCGTATGCAGAGGAGGCGAAGTCAGCCTTGCCTTATCGACAAGGCTGATCTTCAGCGTTTCAGCTTTCTTCCTTGCCCAGCCAGCGATACAGCACGCCGCCGACCACTGCACCGAGTAGCGGTGCGACCCAGAACATCCACAGTTGTTGAATCGCCCAGCCGCCGACGATCAGCGCCGGGCCGGTGCTGCGCGCCGGGTTGACCGAGGTGTTGGTGACCGGGATAGAGATCAGGTGGATGAGCGTCAGCCCCAGGCCGATGGCAATCGGTGCCAGGCCAGCCGGTGCACGTTTATCGGTGGCGCCGAGGATGATCAGGATGAACATTGCGGTCATCACCAGTTCAGTGACAAACCCTGATGCCATCGAATAACCACCGGGTGAGTGTTCGCCATAGCCGTTGGACGCCAGGCCGCCGGCCAGTTCGAACCCGGGTTTGCCGCTGGCAATGAAATACAGCAGGGCGGCTGCAATCACGCCGCCAATGACCTGGGCAACGACGTAGGCCGGCAATTCACTGGCCGGAAACCGCCCACCCACCACCAGGCCGAGGGACACCGCAGGGTTGAGATGACAACCGGAAATATGGCCGATGGCGAAAGCCATGGTCAGCACTGTCAGGCCAAACGCGAATGACACCCCGAGAAGACCGATCCCCACATCCGGAAAAGCCGCTGCCAGCACCGCACTGCCGCAACCACCCAACACCAGCCAGAACGTACCTACCAACTCTGTAGCCGAACGTTTTAACAGAGACATAGAGAGTGCCCTTTCGAGATTATGCTGCCTTGTGCATCCAGCCGATGGACTGCAGAACCACCTCCAGAACGTTGAAGTGAGTACAGCACGGTTTTTTCAGAATTCCAGTGAGCAAAAAAAACCGCCAGGACCCGTGTTTGACAGGCTCTGGCGGTTTTTTATGATCTTCCTGCGTCACTTGACCTCGTGTGGGAGCGGGCTTGCCCGCGAAGGCGGCGGGTCATTCAACATTGATGTCGACTGACACGGCCTATTCGCGAGCAAGCCCGCTCCCACAGGTTTTGTGGCCTCCGCAATGCTCAATCGATCCCGACAAACCCACCGGTCTGGTGTTGCCACAACCGTGCATACAGACCGCCATGGGCGAGCAGTTCGGCGTGGGTTCCGGTTTCGGCGATCTTTCCGTCTTCCAGCACCACCAGCCGGTCCATCCGGGCGATGGTCGAGAGCCGGTGAGCGATGGCGATCACGGTTTTGCCCTGCATCAGGGTTTCCAGGCTTTCCTGGATCGCCGCTTCGACTTCCGAATCCAGTGCCGAGGTGGCCTCGTCCATGATCAGGATCGGTGCGTCCTTGAGCAACACGCGGGCAATGGCGATGCGCTGGCGCTGGCCGCCGGAAAGTTTCACCCCGCGTTCGCCAACGTGGGCATCGAAACCGGTGCGACCTTCAGCGTCCGACAGTGAAGGGATGAAACCGTCAGCCCGGGCCTTGTGCACCGCTTCCCAGAGTTGCGCGTCGGTGGCATCGGGCTTGCCATACAGCAGGTTGTCACGGATCGAGCGGTGCAGCAGCGAGGTGTCCTGGGTGATCATGCCGATGCGTTCGCGCAGGCTTTCCTGGCTGACGTCCGCGATGTTCTGGCCATCAACCAGGATGCGTCCGCCTTCGACGTCGTACAGGCGCAGCAGCAGGTTGACCAGGGTCGATTTGCCGGCACCGGACGGGCCGATCAGGCCGATTTTCTCGCCAGCCTTGATGGTCAGGTTGAGGTCGCCAATGATCCCGCTCTGCTTGCCGTAGTGGAAATCCACTTGTTCGAAGCGCACTTCGCCACGGGCCACCGCCAGGGGTTTGGCCTGGTCGCGGTCGGTGACGCTGACCGGTTGCGAGATGGTCTGCAGGCCGTCCTGGACCATGCCGATGTTTTCGAAGATGCCGGTCACCACCCACATGATCCAGCCGGACATGTTGACGATGCGGATTACCAGGCCGGTGGCCAGGGCAATCGCCCCTACGCTGATCAGCGACTGCGTCCACAACCACAGGGCCAGGCCGGTGGTGCAGACGATCAGCAGGCCGTTCATGCTGGTGATGACCACGTCCATGCTGGTGACCACACGGCCGGCCAGTTGGGCTTTTTCGGTCTGTTCCTTGATCGCTTCGCGGGCGTACTGCTGCTCGAAGTTGGTATGGGCGAACAGCTTCAGGGTGGTGATGTTGGTGTAGCCGTCGACAATCCGCCCCATGAGTTTGGAGCGCGCATCGGACGCCACCACCGAGCGATCCTTGACCCGTGGCACGAAATAGCAAAGGGCGCCGATGAAGGAGAAGATCCACGTCAGCAGCGGGATCATCAGGCGCCAGTCGGCTTCGGCGAACAGCACCAGGGAACTGATGGCATAGATCAGCACATGCCACAACGCATCCACGGCCTGCACGGCGGAATCGCGCAGCGAGTTACCGGTTTGCATGATGCGCTGGGCGATGCGCCCGGCGAAGTCGTTCTGGAAGAAATTCAGGCTCTGCTTGAGCACGTAGCTGTGGTTCTGCCAGCGGATCATGCTGGTCATGCTGGGGCTCAGGGTCTGGTGCACCAGCAGGTCATGCAAGCCCACGAATATCGGGCGCAACACCAGTGCAACCACCACCATCCAGGTCAGTTCGAGGGCATGGTCCTTGAACAGATTGACGTTCGGCGTGCCCTGGGCCAGGTCGATGATGCGGCTCAGGTAGCTGAACAACGCCACCTCGATCAAGGCACCAATCAGGCCGACGAACAGCAGGGCGGCAAAGCTCGGCCAGACCTGCTTGAGGTAATAGGTATAAAAAGGGAAAACCCGGTCCGGCGGAGACGCCGTCGGTGCTTCACGGAAAACATCGATCAGTTTTTCAAAACGGCGATAAAGCATGTTGTTTTCGCCCGCGAACGGGCTCTCCTTTAAACGGTTTGAGCGTTGCCGGCAAAGCCGGCAACGGCTCGGACATCCTTGTCCAGCTTAGTCTCAGTCGATGCGCTTGGCCGACTTGATGAAGACCGGGTCGGCCGGCACGTCCTTCATGCCGCCACGAGTGGTAGTCGGCGAATTGACGATGATATCGACCACGTCCATGCCTTTGACCACTTTGCCGAACACCGCGTAGCCGTCACCCTGGTCGAGGAAGTCGTTGTCCTTGACGTTGATGAAGAACTGGCTGGTGGCCGAGTCAGGCACCGAGGTACGGGCCATGGACAAGGTGCCACGCACGTTGACCAGACCGTTGTTGTGCTCGTTCTTGATCGGTGCGTTGGTGTCTTTTTGCTGCATGGCCTGGGTGAATCCGCCGCCCTGGACCATGAAACCCGGGATCACCCGGTGGAAAATCGTGTTGTTGTAGAAGCCTTTGTCGACGTATTCAAGAAAGTTCTTGGTACTGATCGGCGCCTTGACCGGGTCCAGTTCGATTTCGATCTGGCCGTTGGTGGTGTCCAGCAGCACATGCGGGGCCTTTTCCGGCGTCGCGGCCATCAGGTTGGCGGCAAACAGGACGGAGCCTGCGGCGAGGGCGATTTTTTTCAGCATGGGTCAGTGATCCTGAGTGGTGGTGTCGACTGCGGTCAGAAACTCTAGCAGTGTTTGGTTGAAGTGTTCAGGCTGGTCCAGCGGCGTGGCATGGCGTGAATCGGCGATCACTACCAGCCGCGCATCGGGCAGCAGTTTTACGTAGTTTTCCTTCAGCGCCACCGGTGTGTAGTCACGGTCGGCGCTGACGATGAGGGTTGGACAGGTAACCTTCGAAAGTCGTTCCTGGACCCCCCAGCCTACAATGGCATTGAAGCTGGCGAGATAAGCATGTTTGTCGTTTTTTGCCCAGCGATCGGTCATTTTTTGTCGCAAGTCGGCCTGCTCGGGTTTTGGAAACAATTTGCCACCCAAGGCTTTGCCGATGGTGCGCAGGCTGAGTGCGTGCATCAGGCTCCAGCGCTTGAACCACTGCCAGTAATCGTCGCGGCTGCGCAGTTTGACCTCGGGCGCGCTATTGACGATGCACAGGCTCTTGAGCAGTTGCGGCTGATCAACGCCCAGTTGAAAGCCGATCATGCCGCCCATGGACAGGCCGACATAGTGTGCCGGGCCGAGATTGAGGTGCTCGATCAGTGCAATCAGGTCAGCGCTGAATCCGGCAATGCTGTAGCGCTCCCGGGGCTTGTCCGAACGGCCGTGGCCGCGGACATCCGGGACGATCACCCGATAGCGGGTGGCCAGGGCCGGGATCTGTTTTTCCCAGTCCAGCGTACTGGAACCGAGACCGTGGACCAGCAGCAGCGGCGTGCCGTGGCCATATTCCTCATAGTGCAGGTTACAACCTTCGTGTTCGAAATAGGCCATGCATACACTCCGTGTCAGGCTTGTTCGGGGGCGGCGAACGGTGCGTCCAGTGGTGCGGTGTCGAACGTTCGCAGCAGTTCGATGAGAATCTGCGTGGCCGGCCCGAGCGGTTTGTCCTTGTTCGAATACAGGTAAAAGCTCGGGTTGCGGCTACCGCCCTGGTCCAACGGTAGCAGCTTGAGCGTACCTTCCTTGAGTTCCCGTTCGATCAGGTGCCGAGGCAGCCACGCAAATCCCAGGCCGCTGCTGACAAAGGTTGCGGCGGTGGCCAGGCTGCCGACGGTCCAGCGCTGTTCCGCACCGAGCCAGCCGACGTCCCGTGGTTGCTGGCGCCCCGAGTCGCGGATCACCACTTGCATCTGGCTTTCCAGGTCCTGGAAGCTCAGTTCGCGGTTGAGGCGGTGCAGGGGATGCTCTGGATGGGCGACCGCGACGAACTCGACGTCGCTCAATTCCGCGCCCAGGTAACCGGGAATACTGAACCCGGTGATGGCCAGGTCGGCCACGCCTTCGAGCAGGACTTCCTCTACTCCCGAGAGTACTTCCTCGCGCAGGCGCACCCGGCAGCCACGGCTTTGCGGCATGAACGCGGTCAAGGCGCGCACGAGGCGGGCGCTTGGGTAAGCGGCATCGACCACCAGGCGCACTTCGGCTTCCCAGCCCTGTTCCATGTGATGGGCCAGGTCTTCGAGTTGACTGGCCTGTTTGACCAGTTGCCGGGAACGGCGCAACAGCACGCCGCCGGCTTCGGTCAGCACGGCTTTGCGTCCGTCGATGCGCAGTAATGGCACACCGAGTTGATCCTGCATGCGTGCCACGGTGTAGCTGACCGACGATTGCGAGCGATGCAGCGCCTCGGCGGCCTGGGCGAAACCACCGTGATCGACCACCGCTTGCAGCGTTCGCCATTGATCAAGGGTCACGCGGGGCGCTTTCATGTTGAGCTCCTCTTGTCCTAAGCTGGCAGCCCTTACTGGAGGCTGCTGAATGAAAAAAATCTGTTGTGTGCTGCTGGCGCTGCTGCCGCTGACGGCTTTTGCTTATCCGATTGATGTGCAGAAGAACCTCAACGGAATGAAGATCGACTACGAAACCTTCGACACCGATAGCGATATCGGCTCCATCAGGGTCGCCAACTACGGCGACGTCGATGCGAGCTGCAAGGCGGTTTTCAGCAATGGCCCGGAAGCACCCCGCACCCGCAAGATCGATGTGCCGGCCGGAAAACACAAAAACGCCACCGCCAAATTCAGCCGCAACATCATCAAATTGCGCATCGAGCTGACCTGCACCCCGAAATAACCTCGATCCCCTGTGGGAGCGGGCTTGTGGTGAGGGGGCTTGCCTCCCGTTGGGCTGCGAAGCAGCCCCAAAACCTCTGGTGCACCGAAGATCTTGTGAGTGCTGCGCACTCAAACGGGGGCAAGCCCCCTCGCCACAGGTCCCGCTCCCACAGGGGCATGGTTTGCTTATAAACGAATTTATTGATGGGTTATAGCAGTTATTTGCGCTTTTTCATCGATATGACTCTGTTTAACCTTCACTCCATCGACTTACAGCATTCTCAGATGGAGGCTACATCCCATGTCCCGCGTTCTGATCATCGAAAGCAGTGCCCGCCAGCAAGACTCGGTTTCCCGTCAACTGACCCAGACGTTTATCAGTCAGTGGAAAGCCGCTCACCCGAATGACCAGATCACCGTTCGGGACCTGGCTGTCAAACCGGTGCCGCACCTGGACATCAACCTGCTGGGTGGCTGGATGAAACCCGCCGAGCAGCGCAGCGACATCGAACAGGCGTCGCTGGAACGCTCCAACCAGTTGACCGACGAATTGCTCGCCGCCGATGTACTGGTCATGGCCGCGCCGATGTACAACTTTGCGATCCCCAGCACCCTGAAAGCCTGGCTCGACCATGTGCTGCGTGCCGGCGTCACCTTCAAGTACACCGAAACCGGTCCGCAAGGCCTGCTCAGCGGCAAGCGCGCCTATGTGCTGACGGCCCGCGGCGGCATCTATGCCGGCAGCACCGCCGATCACCAGGAACCGTACCTGCGTCAGGTCATGGGCTTCATCGGTATCCACGACGTGACGTTCATCCACGCCGAAGGCATGAACCTGGGCGGTGATTTCCAGGAGAAAGGCCTGAACCAGGCGAACGCCAAGCTTTCGCAAGTGGCCTGAGCCGTTAATCGCCAGATAATCGCTGGATGGTCTAGTGACCTGGCGCACACCCTTCAAGCCTGTACGCGCATCGAACCTCCCTTCGCACTTGTTGCTCCTGAGTGCTCTGGCCCGATTGAACGCTTTAGCGAGATCGGGCTTTTTTTTGCCTGCGATTCTGCCATCACCCAAGAACCCTGTGGGAGCGGGCTTGCTCGCGAAAGCGGTATGTCATCCAACATTTATGTCGACTGACACTCCCTCTTCGCGAGCAAGCCCGCTCCCACAGGTTATAGCGCCCTTTCCGACAGCTTTCAGGGATCGCGGTACAAGGCAAAACCCGCTATCGTCGCCGCCATTCGAAATGAGGCGAGCATGGGCTATCTACTTTTTGTCACGCTGATCCAGGCGTTTTCCTTCAGTTTGATCGGCGAATACCTGGCCGGTCACGTCGACAGTTATTTCGCGGTGCTGGTGCGTGTGGTGTTGGCCGGGCTGGTGTTCATTCCACTGACCCGCTGGCGCTCGGTGGAACCGGTGTTCATGCGCGGCATGCTGCTGATCGGCGCGTTGCAGTTCGGCGTGACTTACGTCTGCCTGTACCTGAGCTTCCGCGTACTGACGGTGCCGGAAGTGCTGCTATTCACCATCCTCACGCCGTTGCACGTGACCCTGATCGAAGACGCGCTCAATCGTCGCTTCAATCCCTGGGCCCTGGTGGCGGCGCTGGTGGCGGTGGCGGGCGCTGCGGTGATTCGTTTTGACCGGATCAACCCGGACTTCTTCATGGGTTTCCTGTTGCTACAACTGGCCAACTTCACCTTCGCCGCCGGGCAGGTGCTCTATAAACACCTGGTCGCCCGCCACCCGAGCGACCTGCCGCATTTCCGACGTTTCGGCTACTTCTACCTCGGCGCCCTGGCCGTGGTATTGCCGGCGTTCCTGCTGTTCGGCAAACAGAACTTCCTGCCCGAAGCACCGCTGCAATGGGGCGTATTGCTATTCCTCGGCCTGGTCTCGACCGCATTGGGGCTCTACTGGTGGAACAAAGGTGCGTGCATGGTCAGCGGCGGGACCCTGGCGGCGATGAATAACCTGCATGTGCCGGTGGGGTTGCTGATCAATTTGCTGATCTGGAACCAGCATGAGGAACTGGGGCGCTTGTTGCTCGGCGGTTCGGTGATTTTGCTGGCAGTGTGGATCAGTCGGTTGGGCATCAGTCCCGTCACGAGATCTGTGTAGGAGCTGGCGCAGACTGCGATCTTTTGATTTTAAAAGTCAAAAGATCGCAGCTACAGCGGATGGCCTGACAAGCAGATGCTCTGCCTGTGGGGTTGCTTGGCTGGTATTGGCTAGCAGCGAGCGTTGGCGTATTGGTGCGCAATAATCAGATGACATCTATGTGACCATCATCTGTCTGGTTTTTTGGTGTTTAAATGACTTGTAATGCTGATGTGTTTCTCTTGAGACGTTTATGCTTAACACTTTTTATGCTTGTTTTTTTACCGCCTTTGGTGTTGGCTGATGAGGCGAATACAAAACATTGGAGGGATCTAACTGTCAATGACCTTTCTGTCATCCGGCAACTGATAATTACTTCTCATCCAGGCGCTATAGAGAGTGATAATGAGTCTTTTATAGAGTGGGTTGAGCGGGGTTATTTGCAAGCCAGTCAGTTGTCCAAACGCGTCAGCTCAAGGAAAGACTCGCAAGCCGTGCTTAATTTTTACATTGCGGGCTTCAAGGATGGACACGTAGGGATGAATCAACCTGATAAAGGCAAATCTTCCTGGGCAGGTTTCATTTTGGATATGCGAGGTCAGAGTTTCATTGTAAAACAGGTCGCTAAAAGTTGGCCTATACCATTGCCGCCGATTGATTCCAAGGTTCTGTCGTGTGATAGCAAGTCAGTCCGCGAGATACTAGAGAGCGAAATATCCCCTTATATTGATCGTAGGCTTAATCTGAAGTCGACCTGGTTGCATTTGGCTAAGCAGTTAACTGTCGATGATGCCAACTATCCTGTGCTGGCGAGAGTCTTGTCAAAAAGCTGTTTGGTTGAACTCCCAAATGGAGCAAGACAAAGCTTTACTTTATTATGGCAAGAAGATCGCGGGCAATTGGAAGCTTTCCTGCGCCAGCCTCAACCGGTCCAGGCTCTCCACGATTTGGGGGACGGTCGATATTGGATACATGTATCAGACTTCATGCCATCAGCAGCCGAGAATGCGGCCCTCGATGTAATGCTCGAGTCCATCAAGAGTATCAATGACGCCAAGTGGGTTGTGCTTGATACACGAGGCAATCGCGGTGGTAACAGTTTAGTGGGGGCTGAAATACTTTCTGCTCTGTTAGGCTCGAAATTGGTAAAAAGCCTGGATGTGCCATCTCGTGCGTATGCGATGTGGCGAGTTTCTCCTTTTGCACTCTCAACGCTCAATAAAGCTGTCGCTACCATGGAAGGCGACTATGGGAGAAATAGTGAGGCTTATAAATTTGTTTTTAGTTTGACCAGGTCGATGGAACTCGCACTTCACGAAAAGAAAGACTGGTTGCGTCAGCCCAATACTTCCTCGGTCGAGCAAGAGGGCTCGAGAGGAGTCAATGCCCAAGGTTTTAAAGGTAAGCTTGCGCTGGTTACTGATTCATTTTGCGCGAGTGCCTGTCTCGACTTTGCGGACGTCGTTCTTGCTGTTCCAGGGGTTGTCCATTTGGGTTTACCAACGAGCGCCGATACGCTTTATATTGATATAGGCGCTCAAACACTGCCGAGTGGCGCCGAGTTCTGGTTGCCGTTAAAGGTATGGAGAGGCCGAACGCGAGGAAATAATAAAAGTTATGATCCGCAATTTGTTTTTAATGGCGATATAAATGATACAGCGGCAGTTCAAAAGTGGGTTCTTGATCAGTTGTGATCAGATCAACGCCATTCCCCGTGCACAAGCGATTGCGTGATCTCCGAAAATCACTTCGGCGCCAGTTGCCCCACCAGAAACTCGATAAACACGCGAGTCTTCTGCGGCACCCGCCGTGCTGATGAATACACCGCGTTGATGGTGATCGCCGGGGCCTGCCATTCGCACAGCACCGGCACCAGTCGCCCGGCCGCCAGCGCATCCTCGACGATGAAGTCGGGCAGCAAGGCGATACCCATGCCGGCTTCGGCGGCCTGGGCGAGCAGGTCGCCGTTGTTGGCGTGCAGTGGGCCGGTGACGTTCACTCGCTGGGTTTCCTGGCCATTGCACAGTTGCAGGCTGACACCGCTCTGCAGATACCCGTAGTTCAGGCATTGATGGGCGCGCAGATCCTGCGGCGTCTGCGGAACACCCGCGCGTTCGAGATAGGCAGGGGACGCCACCATGATGCGCGGCGCGGGTGCCAGTTGCCGGGCGACCATGGTCGAGTCCGGCAGGCTGGCGATGCGAATGGTCACGTCAAAGCCGCCCCGCACCGGGTCGACCTGCTGGTCGCTGAGCACCAGTTGCAACTCGATGTTCGGGTGCTGCTCGTAAAACAGCGGAATCAACGGTCCCAGGCGCCGTAGCCCGAACGACATCGGCGCATTGACCCGCAACACCCCGCGCAACTCGCCGATGCCGTCTCGGGCGCGTTGTTCGGCCTCATCGAGGGTTGCCAACACTTCACGCGCCGCCTCGAAATACTCGGCCCCGGCTTCAGTCAGGTGCAGGCTGCGGGTGGTGCGTTGCAGCAATTGCACGCCGATGGCGTCTTCCAGCGCCTGAATCTGTTTGCTGACTTTCGAGCGCGGCACGTCCATGGCCCGGGCAGCCGCCGCAAAGCCGTTTTCGCCGACCGTGACGACGAAGGCGCGCATGCATTCAATGCGGTCCATGATTGTCCCTTTTATAGAATCAATGATTCTCGATTTTAGGTAATTGTCCCTTTTATCGCTAGCCCCTAAAGTGACATCCAAGCCGACAACAACGCCGCTGAAGGCATCGTCGACTAACCCCTGACCCATTCGAAGTATCGACATCAAAAGGAACGCGCCATGTCTATTCGTGAACTGCTCAACCCAACCAACTCCGCCCTGATCCTGATCGACCACCAGCCGCAAATGGCTTTCGGCGTGCAGTCGATCGATCGCCAGACCCTGAAAAACAACACCGTGGGCTTGGCCAAGGCTGCCAAGATCTTCAACGTGCCGACCATCTACACCTCGGTCGAAAGCGAAAGTTTCAGCGGCTACATCTGGCCTGAGTTGCTGGCAGTACACCCGGAGCAAAAGCCGATCGAGCGCACCTCGATGAACTCCTGGGAAGACAAGGCGCTGGTCGATGCCGTCAAAGCCACCGGCCGCAAAAAGCTGGTCATTGCCGCACTGTGGACCGAGGTCTGCCTGACGTTCCCGGCGCTGGAAGCCCTGGCCGAGGGCTACGAGGTGTACATCGTCACCGACGCTTCCGGCGGCACCAGCAAGGAAGCCCACGACATGTCGGTACAACGGATGATTCAGGCCGGTGCGGTGCCGGTGACCTGGCAACAAGTGCTGCTCGAATACCAGCGCGACTGGGCGCACAAGGACACTTACGAGGCGGTGATGGAGCTAGTGCTGGAACACAGTGGCGCGTACGGCATGGGCGTGGATTACGCCTACACCATGGTGCACAAGGCCCCGCAGCGGCAGGTCAAGTAACCCGCAAATTCTGAAAACGATGTAATCCTTGTGGGAGCGGGCTTGCTCGCGAAAGCGGAGTGTCAGTCGACATCAATGTTGAAGGACCCACCGCATTCGCGAGCAAGCCCGCTCCCACATTTGTTTGGGGGGGTTACATCATGCGTTTTTCTGCCACTTCGGGAATATGGCTCGCGCCCAGTACCGCCGGCAATATCCCCGCACGCAAATCCGTACCACTCGGCTGCTGATAAAGACTCAACCCAAACTCCGGCAGCACCGCCAGCAGGTAGTCGAAAATATCCCCCTGGATCCGCTCGTAATCGGCCCACGCCGTGGTGCGGGTAAAACAGTAGATCTCCAGAGGAATGCCCTGGGCCGTGGTCTGCATCTGGCGAACCATGCAGGTCATGTTCGGCTGGATACCCGGATGACTCTTCAGGTAGGCCAGCGCATAGGCGCGGAACGTGCCGATATTGGTCATCCGGCGGCGGTTGGCCGACATGGCCGCGACGTTGCCCTGGGCTTCGTTCCAGGCCTTGAGTTCGGCCTGTTTGCGGCTCATGTAGTCGGTAAGCAGGTGCACCTGGGACAGCTTCTGTTCTTCTTCGTCTCGCAGAAAGCGTACGCCGCTGGCGTCGATGAACAGGCTGCGCTTGATCCGGCGACCACCGGAAGCCTGCATGCCGCGCCAGTTCTTGAACGACTCGGACATCAGGCGCCAGGTCGGGATCGAGACGATGGTCTTGTCAAAGTTCTGCACCTTGACCGTGTGCAAGGTGATGTCCACCACATCGCCGTCGGCGCCCACCTGGGGCATCTCGATCCAGTCGCCGACCCGCAGCATGTCGTTGCTGGTCAATTGCACGCTGGCGACGAACGACAGCAGCGTGTCTTTGTAGACCAACAGGATGACCGCCGACATGGCACCCAGCCCCGACAGCAGCAACAGCGGCGAGCGGTCAATCAGGGTGGCGACGATGATGATCGCGCCAAACACGTACAAGACCATTTTCGCCAGTTGCACATAGCCTTTGATCGAGCGGGTGCGGGCGTGCTCGGTGCGGGCGTAGATGTCCAGCAGGGCGTTGAGCAGGGCGCTGACCGCCAGCAGCAGAAACAGGAAGGTGAAGGACAGCGCGACGTTGCCGAGGAAGTTCAGGCTGGTTTTGCTCAGGTCCGGTACCAGATTGAGACCAAACTGGATCACCAGCGACGGCGTGATCTGCGCCAGGCGGTGGAACACTTTGTTCTGCAGGAAATCATTGACCCAGTGCAAGGCCGGTTGGCGGCCGAGCATTTTGGTTGCATGCAATATGAGGTAACGCGCCACCCGTCCGAGGAACAGCGCAATCGCCAACAGCAGCAACAGCGACAGGCTGGAGTGCACGAGCGGATGCTGATCGAGGGCACCCCAAAGATCGAGGACGTTGGTCCAGAGCTGTTTGATATCCATGGTTAAAAACGATTCTTCTGTAGGGCGCGAGAGGCGATTAGAGCATTTAAGACGCTTTGTATTGCGTTTATGGAAAAAACAGGCAACAAAAAACCAACTGTTTACCGCCATTTGCATAAAGAAACTCGGCCTGAGCGCTCGAAACCGTTACCCTATGCAGCTGTTTTTTTGCATTTCTTCGAGGTAGCACCCGTGTTTTCCCAATTCGCCCTGCACGAACGCCTGCTCAAAGCCGTGGCCGAGCTGAAATTTGTCGAGCCAACGCCTGTGCAAGCCGCGGCCATCCCGCTGGCGCTCCAGGGGCGTGACCTGCGGGTGACGGCGCAAACCGGTAGCGGCAAAACCGCTGCATTCGTCTT
Source organism: Pseudomonas sp. A-R-19 (assembly GCF_019956575.1). Taxonomy (NCBI): domain Bacteria; kingdom Pseudomonadati; phylum Pseudomonadota; class Gammaproteobacteria; order Pseudomonadales; family Pseudomonadaceae; genus Pseudomonas; species Pseudomonas sp. A-R-19. Next base: position 153,848 of record NZ_JAHBDR010000049.1, on the reverse strand, counting down.
GCCAATCCTTAACCGTCTGATCGGCCCGGCGAAAATCCGCGTCAGCATCAAGACCCTGATCCTGCTGCCGACCCGCGAGCTGGCTCAGCAGACCATCAAGGAAGTCGAGCGCTTCGCGCAGTTCACGTTCATCAAGTCCGGTCTGATCACCGGCGGTGAAGACTTCAAGGTCCAGGCTGCCATGCTGCGCAAGGTGCCGGACATCCTGATCGGTACGCCGGGCCGGATGATCGAGCAGTTGAACGCCGGCAACCTCGACCTCAAGGAAGTCGAAGTACTGGTGCTCGACGAAGCCGACCGCATGCTCGACATGGGCTTTGCCGAAGACGTGCAGCGCCTGGTGGACGAGTGCACCAACCGTCAGCAGACCATGCTGTTCTCCGCCACCACCGGCGGTTCTGGCCTGCGCGAGATGATCGCCAAGGTCCTGAACAACCCTGAGCATTTGCAGCTCAACGCGGTCAGCCAGCTGAACGACACTACCCGCCAGCAAATCATCACCGCTGACCACAACCAGCACAAAGAGCAGATCGTCAACTGGCTGCTGGCCAACGAGACCTACCAGAAGGCCATCGTCTTCACCAACACCCGGGCCATGGCCGACCGTATCTACGGTCGCCTGGTGGCGCAGGAATACAAGGCGTTCGTGCTGCACGGCGAGAAAGACCAGAAGGATCGCAAACTGGCGATCGACCGCCTGAAGCAGGGCGGCGTGAAAATCCTCGTGGCCACCGACGTCGCCGCTCGCGGCCTGGATGTCGACGGCCTGGACCTGGTGATCAACTTCGATATGCCACGCAGCGGCGACGAATACGTGCACCGCATCGGTCGTACCGGCCGCGCCGGCAACGATGGCCTGGCCATCTCGCTGATCTGCCACGGCGACTGGAACCTGATGTCGAGCATCGAGCGCTACCTCAAGCAGAGCTTCGAGCGCCGTACCATCAAGGAAGTCAAAGGTACTTACGGCGGACCGAAGAAGGTCAAGGCCTCGGGTAAAGCCGTCGGTGTGAAAAAGAAAAAGACCGACACCAAGGGCGACAAGAAGAAAACCGCCGCCAAGACCCCGACCAAGCGCAAGAGCGCCAACCGGCCGAAGAGCGATTCGCTGGTCAGCAAGGACGGCATGGCCCCGCTCAAGCGCCGCAAGCCGGAAGCGCCAGCGGGTGAGTAAGTCGTTGTAAAAGGCCCACGAAAAAACCGGACAGTGTCAGGTTTTTTTGTGCCTGGCGTTTATCAGCCTTCGGTTTTTTTCTCGGCCGACTGCAGCTCCTTCAAGCGCTGATCAATCAGCTGGCACTTGTCCGGCAGGTCCTTGGCGGCGGTGCCCAGATCCATCTTCTGCAATTCGTCGTTGATCTCCTTGGCCTTGGTCGGGTTCTGCTCGGTGAGCCTGGCCACTTGCTGTGCCAGTTGTTCGCGTTTGGCGGTGGCCTCTTCGGGCGTACAGGCCCAGGCGGGCAGGGCAAAGATGAGGGTGGCGGCGACAGTGAGCTTGAGTAGCGTATTCATAAGAGGCCTCTGTTCCGGTAAGGAAAGCTATCCGGTTGAGGGGTTACGGCAGATAAAAGTTCACTCGGGTGGCGGCAGGTAGAGCTGTCGAGATGATTAACCCTTGCACAAAAACAGACAGACCCCATCTTTGTGCAGGGGCAAAGTAACAATAGGTAAATGGCTGGAGTTTATTCAAGCGTCGGCTATTTTACCGCGATAAATCCTCTTTCCATCGAGATATGTTTGTTTCCGTATTTATGAAAAAACGGAATAAGTCGTGCTGAACCACTACAGATTTTCTGTAGTAAATCGATGGGGCGTTGCGCCACGGAAGCGATCTCCCACTCCGCGCCTTTCAAGAATGGAACGCCATAGTGAAAGCTTTCGATCTTTGAGAACCCGATATCGCCCAATGTCTGTTCGATCAGCTCTTTGGAGTGTAAAACGTGTTTTGACCAGTTGTCAGGGCACCAGCTTTTCCACAGATGGGCACCAACAGCTTCCATGTTGGGCATGGAGAAAAGCAAAGTGCCATTATGTTTCAACGCAGAGAATGATTTTTCAAGTATGGGTTTTGGGTCAATGAAGTGCTCCAGTACGCCCCAGTGCACGACCGTGTCATATTGCTGGTCAGAAACCCAGTTACAGATATCGCCATGGATGAAATTTCCTGAGCATTGATGGACCTCAAACAACTCCTTGACGACCTTCAGGCCCTCATCCGAGAAATCGAGTGCCGTAACGTCTGCGCCCAACCATTTGTTCATGGCCAGGAGGCGTTTGTTTTCGCCTCCACCACCCATCTCCAGGACGCGAGTTCCCTCGATCGACCCAAGTCTGCCATGTATCAGTTTGGTGAAAAGACCATTTTTGCCGTAATAAAAGTCTGAATGACTCAGGAGCGAAAGCGAGGATTGCGCAGGTGACCACACACCATCCCAATAGCTTTCATCCGTGACACTATTGTTTCTCTGTTGTTGCGACACATATTCACCAAGTGGTTAATTAAATTCTGATGATTAGAATTTTTACTGGCGCGGAAAGTATCACTTTATTTCCTGAGTCGGTTGTATCTGTAACATACGGCTATACAAATATAAAGCAATTATTCCAGTATTTTTTTCGGAGTAATCCTACATCTAATACTCTCTAACCAGGGTAGTCGCCATATTCCAGGCCGCTGTATCAGATGTATACATATATAGCAGCAGTCGCCTGGAGTTGCCTTGGCTGGTCCTGTGATTTTGGCGACTTGGCGACTTCCGGGCAGATTGAGCCTCTTCGCGGGCAGCCTGGATTTTTGAACGGCTCAGATCCATTTTTAGCAAACGTGCCCGCGAAGTCAGCGACTCGGTCTCAAGGCTGGCCTCCATGGCAGCAGTTGGACTTGGCCTGTTCCTCATAACGATCGTGATGCCGCACCCACTCCATGATTTCGTCTTCGTTGCGGCCCTTGGGCGTCAGGTCGAGGTAGTTGTAGGCGCCGACCAGCATGTCCAGGCCACGGGCATAGGTGGAGTAGGTATGGAAAATTTCTCCCGCGTCATTGCGATAAAACACACTGAGACCGGGGAGCTCTTCCTCGGAGCCGTCGGTTTTTTCGTAGTTGTACGTAGCCTTTCCGGCGGCGACGTCTTCGGCCCGGGCGGTGACGCCAAAGTCGTAGTTGAAATCGCACCCTGCTGACGACACCCAGTCGAACTTCCAGCCCATGCGCCGTTTGAAGGCCTGGAATTCGGCGAGCGGTGCGTGGGAAACCGCTACCACGGCCACGTCGTGGTGGGCCAGGTGCTGGTTGGCGCCGTCGATGTGATCGCTGAGGTACGAGCAACCGGGGCAGCCCTCGTCCCAGCCCTCGGCGAACATGAAATGGTAGATGATCAACTGGCTGCGCCCGCCAAACAGGTCCGCCAGTTTCAGTTCGCCGTTGGCCCCCTGGAAGTGGTAGTCCTTGTCGATTTTCACCCAGGGCAAGGCGCGGCGTTCGGCGCTTAGTTTGTCTCTTTCCTTGGTGAAGGCTTTCTCGCGGGCCAGGTGCTGTTTGCGGGCGGCGAGCCATTCTTCCCGCGATACGACGGGATGGTTCTCAATGTTCATGTTGTTTTCTCCTGCGTGGGGCGGGGAGGTGACTTACAGAGCCTAGTCGTTTGGCTTGCATGGATTTCGACATGCCGCCGGTCGGTCGTCAGCAAAAAGCCCGGCTGAACGGCTGCCGGGAGTGCCGGTCACAACCTGTAAGGCCCGTTCAATTGCACGGGCATCAATCAAACGGGCACCGGAGGTTGAATCAGGATGACGACTTACAACTGGGACTTGATTGAGCGCTTGTTGCATGAGGCGCAAAACAGCGCGGGCCACAGTTTCACGCCGCGGCCTTACGCCGAACAGCATGCCGCGCAGAAGGCCGCGGAAGGCGAGTCGATTGAAAACCTTGATCACCTGAAAACGCTGGCTGGCGAGTACGAGAAGTTATTGCTGCAGCGTGGCTATATCGAGCCGAGACCGGAGGACGAAGGTGGCACGGGCGCCAATTACATTTTGACGGCGCGGGGTTCGCGTTTGTTGAGCCTGATCGACAGCAGTATTCCCGGTAATGATCACCCGCGGCAGGTACTGGACGAGCAGGAGGATGCGCTGGATGAGAAGACGTTCGATCATGTGGCGTCGAAGGCGCAGATTGCCTGACGCATTGATTCACCCTGTGGGAGCGGGCTTGCTCGCGAATGCGGTGTGTCAGACAACCTCTTCATTGACTGACACGCCCTCTTCGCGAGCAAGCCCGCTCCCACATTGGTTCTGCGTTGTCCTTAGCCTTGTTTTGCCGCTTTCAGGCACTTCAAGTCACTGAAGTCCTTCCTTACACCTTCGATTTTCTTCAGCAATCGTTCGCGCTGGTTCGGCGTGCTTTCAGCCATCAGGTCCACGAACAGTGAACGCGCCTGGGCTTCGGTGTTGGCGAAGGCTTGACGATAGGCAGGCGTCCACAAGCTTTCGCGATTGACCAGAAGTGTCTCGATTCGTTGTGGGAATTGTGGACTTTGGCGTTGCGCAACGGCTGCGCTGAACTGCTTCTGCCAATGGGCACGGTTGGCAATCCACTGGGTGTTCTGATCGCCCAAGGCGCCGGACCATGTGGTTACCCGTTGTCGTTGGGTGGTGCTCAGGGGGCCGAGCCAGTCGTTCAGGCGCTTTTCCATGCGATCGCCACGCTCCTTGACCTGCTGGTCGAGGGAGGGCTTGAGGTATACCTCCTGGCGTTTGCGCTGGTCCTTGGCAAAGGCTTCATTCATATCGGCGACTTGTTTGTCATCCAGCCCTTGCAGCAATTCGATGGCTGAAGGGGTGATTTCCCGCGCGGTCTCGGCGATCGCCTGTTCCGCTTCGTGGGCGCGGGCCTGCAAGGCGGCATCGCTGACCTGATTGGTGGCGATCATGGTTTGCAGACGGTCCAGCCACTCGAGGTAGCCGGGCAATTGGGTGGTGCAGTGCCAACTCAGGTGTTCCTTCAGGCGCTCGTCCAGCCAGCTTTTTTGCTCGCCGTTCATGTCCAGGTAGTCGCTGAGTGTCCACGGGATGATCACGTCGAGGTTGCGATAAGCCAGGCCCATGCGGCTGCACGCGCCGAGGGCGAGGGCGAGGGAAACGCTCAGCACAATGACGATATGTTTGAACCAGCGGGACATGGGCGAATCCTTGCGAAAACCAGTCTTCGGGGTCTGATTTACATGTGAACCCAGGAGGAGCCCGGCAGTTCAGCCGATCAATAAAACGCGTGTTCGGCCTTGAGCGTCACCAGTCCGTCGCATTGGCTGTTGTGCCCGGCATAGGCCGAGCAACCGCTGCCGCTCAGGCTGGAGTCACTGTAGATCAGGTCGAGGTCGATGCCCATGAACGGACGGGACAATTTCAGCGACCAATCGGTAAAACTGCCTACATATCCGCCATCCACCGCCACCGGTGTGTTGAATTGATGGCTGGTGTATTTCAGGCTGATGCCGACACCGAACGGTTGATTGCCGCTCAAATCGGCGAACAGGGTGTTGTTCTGTTTGTCCGGGTCATTGCTGAAGGCGATGCCGAAACGGCTGCCGAGCAAGGTCAGGCCGCCGAACAGTTCCTGGCTGTCGGGGGTCGTCACTTCGGGGTAGCTGTAGCGGATCAGGCCCACTTCGTAGCCGAGGCTTTGGTCGAAAGGCTGTTTAAAACCCATGTAGGAATCGATTTCGAGGTTTTTCCCCGGGCTGATACCCATGCTGGGCGACCATTGGCCCACGTAGAAACCGCTGTCGTGGCTCAGGTCCAGGCCACCGTGGAACGAGCCGACAGCTGACGGTTTGACCAGGCCTTGGGCCATGCTGCGGGTGGGGGTGGTGCCGAGCTTGAGGTCGAAGTCCCCCAGCTCGCGCTGGAAGATCTGGGCGTGTGCTACAGAGCAGGCCAACAGGCTGCCGAGCAAGGCCGATAAGCAGGAAGGTTTGAACATGCGTCACTCCATGAACAGCGAGGGCAGGCTGGCAGGCCCGCTGGAACGCTTGATCCAGACGCGTGCAAGGATACCGGCGAATGATTGGCAGCGAAGGCCGTTCGTCGATTTTCACAGGATTTGAAAGAGTAGCGGGAAGATACGAGGGTTCCAGTCCAAGCGCTTCGAAGCTCAAAGCGCTTTGGGACCAGGTGACGCGAGGGGGTTACTTTTTGCCCAGGGTGATCTGCTTGGACGGGCCGAACGTCTGGCCGCTGACGCCTTTGGCAATTTGCTGGATTTCACCGCCGGACTTGAGGAACGCTGCGATCTGGCTGTTGATAGATTCGCTGGTTTCGACGGCTGGAGCTGGCTTTGCTTTGCTGGTGGATGCTTTTACGCGCATGGCGGCCATTAACCTGTAGAAAATTAACTTGGCCAGGCATCGTACAGGAATTACCTGATAATTGCTTGGCAAATATCCCCTCGGCATATTCTTGAGGGTGGGGTAATCAGGCATATGCCAATATTCGAAATAGGCGTCTAAGCCGCTGTTTTAACTAAGAACATTGCCTGGAAAAATACCGCGTTACGCTTGCCTGGGCATGGCGTAAATGCCAGGATCGGTCTGACGAGCGGCCAGACGGGCGTTGAAAACCCCGGAAAAGTAAGGCCTTCAGAGGATTTTCGCGCGCCACCGGGCCGGGTGCCGAACGCGGCGCTTAAAACCGGGTAGAATGCCGCCCACGCAATGAGGGTATTGGACATGGCTTTAGTCGGGCGTTACAACAGTTTGCAAGTGGTTAAACACACTAACTTCGGTTTATATCTGGACGGTGGCGCGGATGGCGAAATCCTTCTGCCTAATCGTTATATTCCAAAAGATATTCCTAGCGAAGATGAAGACTGGCTCAACGTTTTTATTTATCTGGACAGCGATGACAAACTCATCGCAACTACCGAAAAACCGAAAGTTCAAGTCGGTGAATTCGCCAGTTTGAAAGTTGTTGAAGTCAACAGCATCGGCGTATTCCTGGACTGGGGTTTGCCGAAAGACCTGTTGCTGCCGTTCTCCGAAGAGAAGCGCCAGATGACGGCGGGCGAGTATGTGGTGGTGCACGTCTATCTCGACAAACACACCCGTCGCATCACGGCGACCGCGCGTCTGGATCGCTATCTGGACAAGACCCCGGCCAACTACACCGCGGGCCAGGAAGTGGATTTGCTGGTGGCCGAAGCCACGGACATGGGCTTCAAGGCCATCATCAACAACAAGCATTGGGGCCTGATCCACAAGAACGAAATCTTCAAGTTCATGCGCGCCGGTAAAGAGGAGAAGGGCTTCATCAAGGAAGTTCGCGCCGACGGCAAGATCAGCCTGAGCCTGCAACCGGTTGGTCAGGAAGCGGCCACCAGCCTGAACTCGAAGATCCTCGCCAAGTTGCGTGAAAACAACGGCAGCCTGGCGGTGAGCGACAAGAGCGATCCGGCGCTGATCAGCAGCCTGTTTGGTGTCAGCAAGGGCAACTTCAAGAAGGCTATCGGTGCGTTGTACAAGAATGGCCAGATTGTCATTCATGCCGATCGCATCGAACTTAGTTGATGCCCAGGCCGTACAGGGGGCCAGGATGGCGCTAGCAGAGAAGTAGAGGTCTCTGGCGGGCGGCATTTTCTGGCCTTCTGGTTAATAATCGACAACAGGATTTTTCGCCCCGGCGTTTTCTTTTCAACGAGAAGGCCGGGGCTTTGCTTTTACTGCCGAGTCTTTTGCCATGGATTGTGTCTTCGAGGTGTTCCGGTGAGCGCCACCCGGCGCAGTGCCGACGGGTTTGCCCTGCAAGTGATGATCGGGTTGTGCCTGGTCTGGGGTGTGCAGCAGGTGATGATCAAGTGGGCAGCCGCCGATATCGCGCCGGTGATGCAGGCGGCCGGACGTTCCGGTATGTCGGCGTTGCTGGTCGGGCTGCTGATCTGCTGGAAGGGTGGCTGGAATCAGGTGGGGACGACCTGGCGCGGCGGTCTGCTGGCCGGTGCCTTGTTCGGCCTGGAGTTCTTCTTCATTTCCGAAGGCCTGCAACTGACTACGGCGGCGCACATGTCGGTGTTCCTCTACACCGCGCCGATCTTCACCGCACTGGGTGTGCACTGGTTGTTGCCCAGTGAGCGTTTGCGACCCTTGCAATGGCTGGGCATTGCCCTGGCTTTTGTCGGGATTGCCATCGCGTTTGCCGGTGGGGTGTCCTGGGACAATCTTGATTACCGCATGTTGCTGGGCGATGCCCTGGGGGTGCTGGCGGGCGCAGCTTGGGGCGCGACCACGGTGGTGGTGCGCGCCTCGCGCCTGTCGGAAGCGCCGGTAACCCTGACGTTGTTCTATCAGTTGATTGTCGGTTTCTTCGGTTTATTGTTGATCGCGCTGCTCAGCGGCCAGATCAGCCATGTCAGCCTGACCACCGTGGCGGTGACCAGTGTGCTGTTTCAGGGTGTGGTCGTGTCGTTTTTCAGTTACCTGATCTGGTTCTGGCTGCTGCGCCGTTACCTGGCGGCCAACCTCGCGGTGTTTTCGTTCATGACGCCGTTGTTCGGCGTCACGTTCGGTGTGGTGCTGCTCGGCGAGGAACTGAGCCTGAACTTCGTCATCGGCGCAGTGCTGGTGTTGGCGGGCATCACTTTTGTCAGCGCCGAGCAGTGGTTGCGCCGTCGTTTGCGCAAAGCCCTCGGGCAGCACTGACCGGCGCGAACAACAGGGCGCCGGCGATCAGCAAGCCGCAGCCAGCGACCACCAGTGCCGGCTGCAGACCGCCACTGAAATGACTGCTCAACGCCGCCAGCAATGGCCCGCTGAGCTGGCCCACGGCGAAGCAGGCCGTCAGCAGTCCGGCATTGCGCTGGGTGGCGTGGGGCGCGAGTTCCCGGGAACGCTGCATCACCAGTTGCATGCAGGCCAGGAACGGCGTCCCGCACAGGACCACACCCAACGCCAGGCCCGGCCCATTGCCCAGCAGGCAGGCGAATACACCAGCGGCTTGCAGCCATAAGGTCGCCATCAGCCAGTGATGCGTAGCGCCGGGTTTTTGCCGACGCAGACTCACCAGCACCACGCCGATTGCCGCCGCCAGGCCAAAGCACGGCCAGAACAGGTCAGCCTGCCATTGGCCATGGAACTGCGCGTTGGCCATTTGCGACAGAAAGGTCGCCGGGATGATGTAGCCCAAACCGTACAAGGCATAGATCCAGCCCAGGCGACCGATGCCTTGGGCGCCCGACGCACTGGCGCTGGGCGCGGCGGTCGCGGTTGCGCCCGGTTGTGGCAGGAATGGCAGAATCGCCAACAGCATCGCCAGCGCCACGGCGGCGTATACCAGCCACAAGATAGCGGAAGTCTGGCCCAGCAGATTCGAGCCCAGGGCCAACAAACCGGTCAGAAAAATCCCCAAACCCGGTCCGGCGAAGACCAGGGCGCCAAGCCGGGGGCGCCCGGCCGCTGCCGCGAGCGGTTGGCTCAATGCGGTGATCATCACCAGCACCCAGGCGCTGGCCACCCCGGTACCGAAGCGCAGCAGCAGGTGCGACCAGAAGCCATTGGCCCAGAACGACGCCAGGGTCAGCAGCACGCAGAGCCACAACCCACCCAGCAGGCGCCGACGCACCTGCGCGGGCCGCCGGGAAAACATGGCGTCCACCGCACCGATGAAATAGCCGAGGTAGTTGGCGGCGGCAATCAGCCCGGCGGCGGTCAGGTCGATCTGGCCTTCGCTGAGCAGGTGTGGCAGTTGCGGTGTCAGGGCAAAGCGACCGATACCCATGGCCATCATCAGGGCAACGAAACTGGCGGATAAGCGAATCAGGGGAGACATGGTCTGGATTCCGTCTGGAGGATCAATGACCGTCAGGCTAGGACTGATTGACTTTCTTTAAAAATGAATAATAGTGAGTAACTTGTTCTTTTTTGGAGAATGTCGTGGAGTTCAGCCAATTGCGCATCTTCCAGGCGGTGGCGGAAGAAGGGTCCATAACCCGTGCTGCCGAACGGCTGCATCGAGTGCCATCGAACCTGTCGACCCGGCTCAAGCAGCTGGAAGAACAACTGGGTGTCGAACTTTTCCTGCGAGAGCGTCAGCGCTTGCAGCTATCACCTGCGGGAAAAGTCTTGCTGGACTACACCGCCAAGCTGTTTGCCTTGCACGACGAAGCCAGCGCCGCGGTGCAGGGCGGGCAACCGGCGGGCGACTTCGTGCTTGGCACCATGTACAGCACGGCGGCGATTCACCTTCCGGGGCTTTTGGCGCGCTATCACCGCTTGTATCCGGCGGTGAACCTGCAGGTGCAGTCCGCCCCCAGTGGTGAATTGCTCGAAGGCCTGCTCACCGGTCGACTCGATGCGGCACTGGTGGATGGTCCTCTGGAGCTGGCCGGGCTAGACGGTGTGCCCTTGTGTGAAGAGCGCCTGGTGCTGATCAGCGAAGCCGATCATCCGCCGGTGCGCAGCGCGCTGGATGTGCAAGGGCGCGCGGTGTTCACCTTTCGCCAGGGCTGTTCTTACCGCATGCGCCTGGAGGCCTGGTTCGCCCATGACCACGCGGCCATGGGCCGGGCGATGGAGATCGAGTCCTACCCGGGAATGCTGGCGTGTGTGATTGCCGGTTCCGGTGTAGCGTTGATGTCGGAGTCGATGCTCGCCAGCCTGCCGGGTCGTGAGAGTGTGGCGGTGCATCCGTTGGCCGAACCGTTTGCCAGCGCTACCACCTGGCTGATGTGGCGCAAGGGCATGGTCGGGGCCAACCTGAATGCCTGGATCGAGCAGCAACAGGTGGTTTTTCCGCTGGCACCGGTACAGACGCAGGAGATTGCCTGAACAAAGGCTGATTGTGATGGATTCAGTAACAGATCGTTGCCACTTTGCGCGAGCATTGCGTATGACTTCGGACTATTATCAGTGCGAAGGGGCTACAGAATTTTGGCCGCTCGGCACTACCCTGAAGGGGGCACCATGAAAGAGAAAATCCAAAACTGGCTGCATGACCTGGGCGTGGCTCTCGGTTTGATCGAACCGCCTCTGCAACCCGTGCCTATTCGTACTGACGACGAACAGCGTCGGCGTCAGCAGCGACGCCGGTAACAAAAGCTGCAAGCGGCTGGTGCGCAGGGCTTTTTGTGGCGAGGGGGCTTGCCCCCGTTCGGCTGCGAAGCAGTCGTAAAGTCAGTCAATGCGGTCTTTCTGATGTATCCCAATTGAATGTTCTGGGGCTGCTGCGCAGCCCAGCGGGGGCAAGCCCCCTCGCCACAGAACAGCGCGCTCGCCACTCACCGCCTCAATACCGCCCGATCTCCAGCAAAAAACGGCTCAAATCATTCGCCGTCCTGACGGTCTTGAGCATCCGGTCTTCCTCCACGGTGAGCGCCGTTACACCCAGTTCATCTTCCAGATGGAAGATCAGCTCTTCGATATCTTTTTTATCCAATCCCAACTGCGCCAGGCTGGCGTTGTCGTCGAAGTCATCCTTGCCTTCCAGCAGGCGGCTGATGTAGCGATGTACCACAGCACGAAGGGCAGCTTCTTTCATGATCGTTCTTCGAGGAGGTGCGTGTAGGTCTCCCTGCCGGTGCAGGTCCTGCCGTTGAGTACAGCAGGCTTTAGCCGTGTGAGCGCTGCCATTCGTCAATCATGCTGCGCAAATGCTCCCCGGAAAAACTGCCGAAATGTCCGCCATGCACCGTACGGATCGGCAGCGCATGCAAGCGTTGCAGGCTGTGGGCGTAGTCATCGAGGTTGGAATGGTAGGCGTCTTCGATCAGTGGGCCGTCGTAGATGATATCGCCGCTGAACAAGGTCTCGGTGGCGGCTTCGTACAGGCAGATGCCGCCCGGCGAGTGTCCCGGTGTGTGCACCACCTGCAACACCCGATTGCCCAGGTCCAGCACATCCCCATCTTCGACAAACCCCGTGGCCGGTGCGGCCTTGACCCGGTACTCGGCGTAGCACAGCGGGCAATCGGGGTGCGCCTCGAACATGTCGTCGCCGACGAAGGCTTTGCTCAGGTTGTTGTCGCCATCCGGTGACGCGAGAATGTCCGCTTCGGCCGGATGCACGAGGCGCTCATTGAACTCGTGATGACCGGCGATGTGATCGAAATGACAGTGGCTGGCGACGGCCACCAGCGGACGTTCGGTGATCCACGGCAGTTGCTCGCGCAGACTGACCAGGCCCGAGCCACTGTCCAGCAGCAGGTCCTTGTCACGGCCCTGGATGTGCCAGAGATTGCAGCGGTAGAAAGGGCGGATGTACGGCTCGTGGATCAGGCGGATGCCGTCGCTGAGATGTTTTACCTCGAACCACTGATCGCGGCTGACGATCTTCATAAGCAGTTTCCTTCAGGCGAAAAAAAACGGGTGTGGCAACCGACGCCACACCCGTCGAAGAAAGCATCAAGTCGTTATGTCAAAGCTTAGGCAGCGCTGGCCACAGTCGTTGGACGAGGGGACAGCAGGCTGACCAGTACGAAGCTCACCAGGCCCACACCGAGGCTGTAGTAGATCGGGGTGTTGGCGTCCAGGCCATCCTTGAACATGAACAGCAGCGCGGTGGCGAAGCCCATGCCCATGCTGGCGATGGCGCCGGCGGTGGTGGCGCGTTTCCAGAAGATGGCGCCCATCAGCGGGATCAGCATGCCGCCCACCAACAGGTTGTAGGCCAGGGTCAGGGCGCTGATCACGTCGTTGACTACCAGTGCGATGCCGAGCACCACGATGCCGGTCAACAGGGTGAACAGGCGGTTCATGCCCAGGCTCGACTGTTTACCGCCGCGCAGTTTCGGCAGCAGGTCTTCGGTCAGGGTGGTGGCAGCGGCCAGCAGTCCGGCGCTGGCGGTGGACATCATGGCGGCCAGTGCGGCAGCGATCACCAGGCCACGGATACCGTCCGGCAGGGACAGTTTGACGATGGCGGCGAAGGCGTTGTTGACGTTGTCCAGATCCGGGATCAGTACGTGTGCAGCCATGCCGATCAGGGCGCAGGCCAGGCCGTAGAGGATGCAGTAGATACCGGCAGCGGTACCGGCAACCTGAGCTACTTTGGCGGTCTTGACGGTGAACACCCGTTGCCAGATGTCCTGACCGATCAGGATGCCGAAGAAGTAGATCATGAAGTAGGTGATGATGGTGTCCCAGCCGATGGTCGTGAAGCTGAAGTTCGACGCCGGCAGTTTCAACACCAACTCATCCCAGCCGCCAACGCGGTACAGGCAGATCGGCAACAGGATGAACATCAGGCCAACGGTCTTGATGACGAACTGGACGATGTCGGTCAGGGTCAGCGACCACATGCCGCCGATGGCCGAGTAAATCACCACGACGCCGCCACCGAGCAGCACCGAGATCCAGAACGGCAGGCCGAACAGCACTTGCAGAACGGTGCCGATCGCCAGGATCGAAGTCACGCCGATCATCAGCGCGTAGGCCAGCATGATCACCGCGCTCGCGGAGCGGGCCATCGGGTTGTAGCGTTTTTCCAGCACCTGGGTAACGGTGTAGATCTTCAGTTTCAGCAGCGGTTTGGCGAGGAACAGGTTCAGCGCGACGATCCCGCAACCGAGGGCCGCGCACAGCCAGAAACCGGAGATGCCATGCACGTAGCCCAGACGCACGGTGCCCACGGTGGATGCGCCGCCCAGAACGGTGGCAGCCATGGTGCCCATGTACAGGCTTGGGCCGAGGTTACGACCGGCGACCAAAAAGTCTTCGTTGGTCTTGGCCTTGCGCATGCCGTAGTAGCCGAGTATCAGCATCGCGGCGGCGTAGATGAGTACGACGAATAAATCCAAAGCCATTATGGCGTGTCTCCGATTGTCTTTTTTATGTGAGGCTGAAAATCAATTCCTGTGGGAGCGTGGCTTGCCCGCGAAGGGAGCGCCGCGGTCCACTAGGCAGACCGCGTTATCGTTCATCGCGGGCAAGCCACGCTCCCACAGGTAATGTGTTGACCACAGGTAATGCGTTTAATCAGGCAACTTGACGCATCGCCGGTTTTGCGAGCGAATCCGTGCTCTTGCTGCGAGGGTCGTTCGGGCCGAACACTTCGCGCGGTTCCGGGAACAGGCTCAGCAGCGCCAGGTACACCAGCGAGGCCAGGCCCAGGGTCACCGGCAGGCTGATGTCGATACCACCGGCCATTTCGCCCAGTGGACCGACAAACTGACCCGGCAGGTTGACGAAGCACAGGCCGACGGCCGCACTCGGGATCCAGGCGCCCAGGCCACGCCAGTTCCAGCCGTGGGTGAACCAGTAGCGGCCACCTTTCTCGCCACGGGTGAACACTTGCAGGTCATCCGGGCAGTAGAAGCCGCGACGCACCAGCAGGCCGATGATCATGATCACCATCCATGGGGTGGTGCAGGTGATGATCAGCACGGCGAAGGTCGACACGCTCTGCACCAGGTTGGCCGCAAAGCGCCCGATGAAGATGAAGGCAATCGACATCACACCGATCAGCAGCGTCGCCTTGACCCGCGACAGCACCCGAGGGAACACGCTGGACATGTCCAGGCCGGTGCCGTAGAGCGAGGTAGTGCCAGTGGACATGCCACCGATCACGGCGATCAGGCACACCGGCAGGAAGAACCAGCTCGGCGATACCGCCAGCAGGCCGCCGACATAGTTGTTGGCCGCGATGTAGTCCGGCGCCTTGACCGCTACGATGGTGGCGGTGACGAGGCCGAACAGGAACGGGATGAACGTTGCGATCTGCGAAGTCACCACCGCCGCCATGATGCGGCGCTTGGAGGTGTCACGCGGAATGTAGCGCGACCAGTCGCCGAGGAACGCACCGAAAGAAATCGGGTTGCTCATCGCCACCAGTGCAGCACCGATGAAGGCTGCCCAGAAACCGGGCTGGCCCATGTTGACGGTACCGGCGTAGTTCGCATCGAAAGGACCGGCGAAGGCGAAGATGCCCAGCAGGAACAACAGGCTGGCGCTCCACACCGCGATCTTGTTGACCCACAGCAGGAAGCGGAAGCCATAGATGCACACGGTCAGTACCAGGATCGCGAACAGACCGTAGGCCAGGCCCAGGGTCAGGTCGGTTTCCGGCAGGCCGATCAGGCGTTTGGCGCCACCGATCAGCGCATCCCCTGAACTCCACACCGAGAGCGAGAAGAAGGCGATGGCGGTCAACAGCGACAGGAACGAACCGACGATCCGCCCGTGCACGCCGAAGTGCGCACCGGAAGACACGGCGTTGTTGGTGCCGTTGATCGGGCCGAACAGGCCCATTGGCGCGAGGATCAGCGAACCCAGCAATACGCCCAGCACAATCGCCCAGACGCCCGCCTGGAAAGACAGGCCGAACAGTACCGGGAAACTGCCGAGGACGGCGGTTGCAAAGGTGTTGGAACCACCGAAGATCATCCGGAACAAGTCCGTCGGGCCTGCGGTGCGTTCGTTGTCCGGGATCTGTTCGACCCCGTGGGTTTCAATTTGCGTAAGGCTTTGGTCGTTGTTGTTGTTATTCATGATCAGCTCCGATCATAAAGGCGCGCTCATCGTGCGTGAGCGTCACCTGTGTTGGCTAAGGGGTTGGCAGCCCTTCCGGCATCGCGGACAAATGTTCGTGGCAGGCCAGCCATAGGCCTTGTTGTTCTTGGCCAGACGCTTGTTTCTTGAAAACAATCGTCTCGCGCTCCTGGCTAAAGTGCTGCTCCCCTTGCATGCGCAGCTCGGTGGCCACGTCATGGATGAAAATCGCCACGTCACCCTGCAGGCTGACGAAAGCGTTGCTCGAGGTGCACGAGAGCACCTCGAAGCCATCCTCGGCGCGCCAGCTGTCCCACATCGCCTGATAGGCGTCGCGCGACAGCAGGGGCTGTTCGAGGGTGTAGAAGACGAAGCTGGCTTCAAAGCTGAACGCGCCGAAGTAGGCTTCGCGATCGTTACGGGCAAAAGCGGACACCAGGTCGGCGGCGGCTTTCAGAACCTGATCGCGTTCATTCATGACCAATCCTCAGCGGTGGACTACGCCAGGCAGTACGCAGAGCATTTCGTACAGCAGGTTGGCGGCCAGCAGCGAGGTGTTGCCGGTGGTGTCGTAAGCGGGCGAGACTTCTACCAGATCGCAACCGACCAGGTCGAGACCTTGGCAGCCACGAACGATCTCGATCGCCTGAATGGTCGTCAGACCACCGATTTCCGGGGTGCCGGTACCTGGTGCCCAGGCCGGATCGATGCCGTCGATGTCGAAGCTGAGGTAGACAGGACCGCCGCCGACTTTCTCGCGGACTTCAGCCATCAAAGGCTCCAGCGATTTGTGCCAGCACTCTTCGGCCTGGACCACACGAAAGCCCTGGTTGCGGCTCCAGTTGAAGTCGTCGGCGGTGTAGCCCTGGGCGCGCAGGCCAATCTGCACCACGCGGTCCGGGTCCAGCAGGCCTTCTTCAACGGCGCGACGGAAGGTGGTGCCGTGGGCAATCTTCTCGCCGAACATGTGATCGTTCACATCGGCGTGAGCGTCGATGTGCACCAGGCCGACCTTGCCGTGCTTTTTATGGATGGCACGCAGGATCGGCAGGGTGATGGTGTGGTCGCCGCCCAGGGTCAGCGGGATCACATCGTGTTCGAGGATGTTGTCGTAGGACTCTTCGATGATCCGTACGGCATCCAGCAGGTTGAAGGTGTTGATCGCGATGTCGCCGATGTCGGCAACCGACAGCGAGTCGAACGGCGCAGCGCCGGTCGCCATGTTGTACGGGCGGATCATTACCGATTCAGCACGGATTTCGCGAGGCCCGAAACGGGTGCCGGGACGCAGGGAAGTGCCGATGTCCAGCGGCACGCCTACGAAGGCAGCGTCCAGGCCGGCAGCGGTGTTCAAGTGGGGGAGTCGCATCATGGTGGCGATGCCGCCGAAGCGCGGCATTTCGTTGCCGCCCAGTGGTTGGTGAAGAATCTTGTCCACGGGTAGGGCCTCATCGTCGTTGTTTTATTTATTGGGTTGCACCGTTCACGGAAGGGACGGGCACCGTTGTGGGCCGATTCTGCGAAATGTAGTGGCCGGGAAGAATCGCTACGGGCAAATACTTAGTTCAGATTTTTCTAAACTAATGGTGGAGGGAGCTATAGACTTCATGTCATGCGCAAGACCCTGTGGCGAGGGGGCTTGCCCCCGTTCGGCTGCGAAGCAGTCGTAAACCCTGTCGAAACGGTCTACCCGATGCAACCAGGGCGAATGCTTTTGGGGCCGCTTCGCGACCCAACGGGGGCAAGCCCCCTCGCCACAGTGTTACGCGTCGATCTTTGGAGAGAGCCCCCATGGCCAACGCTTTACCCGACCTGAAACTATTGCGCATCTTCGTCAGCGTGGTGCGTCACCAGGGCTTCGCCAACGCCCAGCAGGAGCTCAATCTCTCGACGTCGGCCATCAGCACCTACATGAGCCAGCTCGAAGCGGCTCTCGGCCTGGTGCTGTGCCATCGCGGTCGTGGCGGTTTCAGCCTGACCAGCAAGGGCGAGCTGTTCCATCAGGAAACCCTGCGCCTATTGGGCGAGCTCGAAGGCTTCGAGCAGTATGCCGCTGCCCTCAAGGGCGAGTTGCGCGGTACCTTGAACCTGGGGGTGATCGACTCCACGGTCAGCGACAAGGCCCTGCCGTTCGCCGAAGCCATCGGCGCCTACAGCCAGGAACACCCGGCCGTGCACTTGCACCTGTCGGTGATGAGCCCTTACGAATTGCAGCTCGGCGTGCAGGACAACCGTCTCGACCTGGCCATCGGCGCGTTTTCCACGCGCATGAGCGGTCTGGTGTACATGCCGCTGTACCGTGAGCAACACTGGTTGTACTGCAGCACGCGGCATCCGCTGTTCAACGAGCGGCGCATTCCCGAGCAGGTCATCACCCAGCAGCGCATGGTCGGTCGTGGTTACTGGAGCCAGGCCGAACTGGCGCGCCACGGCTTCAAGCACAGCGCCGCGACGGTGGAAAGTATGGAGGCGCAGTTGATTCTGGTGCTGTCCGGCGCCTACATCGGCTACCTGCCGGAGCACTACGCCCAGGCCTGGGCCGACAAGGGCGACTTGCGGGTGTTGCTGCCGGCGACCTTTGGTTATCAGGCGCCGTTCTCGATGATCGTGCGTCGGGGTCGTAGCCGCGAGCCGCTGATCCAGACGTTCCGCGACTTGCTTAAAGCCCAACTGAACCAGGCCTGAGAATATGTCCAGAATCCAGTGTCCGCGCTGCCTGCGCCCGCAAAGCCACTGCCTGTGCCCCTTGATCCCGAGCCTCGACAGCCGCACCCGGGTTTTGCTGCTGCAACATCCGAGCGAAGTGAACCATGCGCTGAATACGGCTCGGTTGGCGGCGTTGGGTTTGAACAATGCCGAGTTGATCGTGGGGGAAGTGTTCGAGGATTTGCCGACCTTGTTGAGCCGGCCGGGGTATCAGGCGCGCTTGTTGTTCCCCGGTGACGATGCGCAGCCGCTGCAGGCCTATACCGCGACAGGCGAGCCCTTGTTGCTGGTCGTCCCGGATGGCACCTGGCGCAAGGCGCGCAAGATGCTGCACCTCAATCCGCTGCTGGCGGCGTTGCCGAGGGTGACGCTGGCCGAAGGCGGTGTGTCTCGTTATCGGCTGCGCAAGGCGCCGGGGCCGGGAGCGTTGTCGACGGTGGAGGCGATTGTGCAGGGGCTTGAGACCCTTGAGGTACCGACTTCGTTTGCGCCGTTGCTGAAGCCGTTTGAAGCGTTGATCGAGGGGCAGATTACGGCGATGGGGGAGGAGGTTTACCGCAAGAATCACGAACAATGATGATTTGTGGCGAGGGGGCTTGCCCCCGTTCGGCGGCCGTCGTAAAAGCGGTTGATGCGGTTTGACTGATATGCCGGCGAGAATGGTTTTGGGGCCGCTTCGCGACCCAACGGGGGCAAGCCCCCTCGCCACAAAGATTGAGTCAGGCCTACCTTTCCCGCATCGCCTCGGTCCGCGCTTTCAACACCGGTTTAAGCAAGTAATCCAGCACCGTTTTCTCCCCGGTAATAATGTCCACCGTCGCCACCATCCCCGGGATGATCAGCAGCGGCTTGACGTCCCCGCCCAAGTGGTTTTTGTCAGTGCGCACCTGAATCAGATAGAAGCTGTTGCCCTTGTCGTCGGTGATGGTGTCGGCACCAATCAGTTCAAGCTTGGCGCTCAGGCCGCCATAGATCGTGTAGTCGTAGGCACTGAACTTGACCATGGCTTTCTGGCCCGGATGCAGGAATGCAACGTCTTGCGGGCGGACCTTGGCTTCTATCAGCAGGTTGTCTTCCAAGGGCACGATTTCCACCATGTCGCTGCCGGGCTGGACCACGCCACCGATGGTGTTGACCTTTAACACCTTGATGATGCCGTGCACCGGGGAGACCACGGTGGTACGGGTTACGCGGTCGTCGATGGCAATGCTCGAGGCTGTGATTTTCGACAGGTCGGTGCGTTTCTCGTTCAGCTCCTTGGCGGCCTCCGAGCGGAAGGTCTGTTCCGACTCGTCGATCTTGCTCTTGATCTCGTTGATCGCCGACTCGGCCCGGGGAATCGCCAGGGTGGTGGCGTTCAGCGAGCCGCGAATCTCCACGGCGCTGCGTTTGAGGCGCAGGATTTCCACCGGTGACACTGCACCGGTGCCCACCAGCGGCGTGGACATGTTCATCTCTTGTTGCAATAGCGCCAGGCTCGAACTGAATTGACCTTGTTTCGAGCGAAACTCCGCAAGTTCCTGGGTTTTTTGCCGAAGTTGTTCCGACAATGTGCGCTGCTCGCTGGCCAGTCGCCGTTGCCGCTGTTCGTACAGCGAACGCTCGTCTTCGGCCACTTGCGGGGCCTTGGCGATCACTTCTTCTGACAGCTTGAACGGCCGGCCCTCGGCTTCGGCCGAAAGCCGTTCGACCTGCGCGGTCAAGGCATAACGATCGGCTTCGCTTTCGCCCTTGTTCGACAGGTAGCGCGTGTCATCCAGGCGCAGCAGGGTGTCACCCTTGTTCACCATTTGTCCTTCACGGACGAAAATTTCAGTGACGATGCCGCCCTCCAGGTTCTGGATCACCTGGACTTTGCTCGACGGAATCGCCTTGCCTTCGCCCATGGTCACTTCCTGCAATACGGCGAATTTGGCCCAGACCAGTGCGCTGATCAGCAGTGCGGCGGCCAGCCACACGGTGATTCGCGACCAGCGCGGTGAGTCCTGCAACGAGGCACCGGCGGTTTCCGGCATGAACTCGGTTTCGGCGCTTTTGCTGAAACTGTCGAAGTAGCCACGGGATCCTTGATCGGCAGACATGGACGACTCCTAGACAGCGGCAGAGCCGACACGGCCCTTGCGCAGTGCATCGATGACCGCTTCTTTCGGACCGTCGGCGACGATCCGTCCGTTGTCCAGCACCACCAACCGGTCCACCAGGCTCAGCATCGAGGTGCGGTGGGTGACCAGCAGGATGGTTTTGCCCTGAACCCAGCCATGAAGTTTTTGCCGCAGGACGTCTTCGCTGCTGTTGTCCATGGCGCTGGTGGGTTCGTCGAGCAGCATGATCGGCGGATCGAGCAACAGCGCCCGGGCCAGCAACACCGCCTGGCGCTGGCCGCCGGACAGCAGTTGGCCGCGTTCGCCCACCGGCCGGTCGAAGCCTTGCGGATGTTGCCGGGCCAGTTCGGTGACGCCGGTGAGCTCCGCCACTTCGAGCATGCGTGAGTCACTGATGTAGCGTGCGCCGAGGGTCAGGTTGTCGCGCAGGCTGCCGGCCAGCAGCGGCAGGTCGTGGGCGACGTAACCGATTTGATGGCGCAGGTCGGCGACGTCCAGTTGCCGCAGGTCCAGGCCGTCGAGCAGCAACTGGCCTTCATCCGGTTCATAGAAGCCCATCACCAGGCGCGCCAGGGTGCTTTTGCCAGAGCCGCTGCGGCCGATGATGCCGACGCGCTCGCCGGGTTTCACACTGAAGCTGATATTGGCCAGGGCAGGAGCACTCTGGCCGTTGTAGTGGAAGGTCACGCCGACAACATCCAGCGCGCCTTGCAGTTGGGTGCGCTCCAATGGCCGTTGTTTGGCGTCGCGCTCCTGGGGCAGGCCCATCAGCGCGTCGGTGCTTTTCATGGTCAGTTGCGCTTGCTGGTAACGGGTGATCAGGCCGGCGATTTGCCCCAGTGGCGCCAGCACCCGACTGCCGAGCATGTAGCTGGCTACCAGGGCACCGACGCTGAGGTTGCCGGCGATGATGCTGTAGACCCCGGCGACGATGGTCGCCATGCCGGACAGTTGCTGGATGAACAGCGTGCCGTTGGTGGCCAGGGCCGAGAGGTTGCGCGCATGGCTGTCGAGGCGGGTGAGGGCGCCGTGGGTGCTTTCCCATTTGTGCTGGCGTTCGCTTTCGGCGCTGCAGGCCTTGAGGGTTTCCAGGCCGCTGAGGGTTTCGATCAGCAGTGCCTGGCGTTCGGCGCCGAGGCTGAGGCTCTTTTGCACGGTGTCGCGCAGGCGCACCTGGATCACCATGGCGAAGATGATGGTGATCGGAAACGCCAGGATCGGGATCACCACCAGCCAACCGCCGAGCAGGCCGATCACCAGCAGCATCAGCAGGCAGAAGGGCAGGTCGATCAAGCTGGTGAGGGTCACGGCGGTGAGAAATTCCCGCAGGCCCTGGAAGTCATGAATGCTCTGGGCAAACCCGCCGATGGTCGCCGGCCGCGCTTTCATCGACATGCCGGTGATGCGCTCGAACAGGGTGGCTGACAGGATCACGTCGGTTTTCTTGCCGGCGGTATCGAGCAAGTGCGCGCGTACGACCCGCAGCACCAGTTCGAAGGCGGTGCCGATCAGCAGACCGATCGCCAGCACCCACAGGGTCGAAGTGGCCTGGTTCGGCACCACGCGATCGTAGGTCTGCATCACGAACAGCGGCACCATCAGGCCCAGCAGGTTGATCAGGAAACTCGCCAGGATCGCGTCGCTGTAGAGCCATTTCGACAGCTTCAGCGTATCGCGAAACCAGGCCTGCACCCGCGGCACCAGCGGCGAGCGCAAGTCTTCGAGTTCGTGGCGTGGCCGGGCAAACAAGGCCTGGCCACTGTAGTGTTCGGCCAGTTCCTCGGGGCTGAGCCATTGCTCGCCGCCGTCGGCTTCGCTGGGCAGGATCAGCACCTTGCCGTCTTCGCCATAACGGCGCAGGACGGCGGTGCGGCCGTTGTTCAACAGCAGCAGCACGGGCAGGTTGAGCGCGGAGATGTCCTTGAGGTCACGACGCAGCAAGCGCGCCTGCAAACCCGCCCGGGCCGCTGCACGGGGCAGCAGGTCCAGGCTCAGGCGTTGGTGTGCCATTGGCAGCCCGGCACTCAGGCTGGCGCGACTGACCGTCGCGCCGTGGAGTTTGCAGAGGATCAACAGACCGTCCAGAAGCGGGTCATCGAAGCTCAGGCGCGGATCGACACCGGTGTTGCCGGGTTCCATGCTGGTCATTGAACGCTCCCGTGCACTACTTCAATTCAGGCAGATGCGCTTCGTTTTTCACTTCTGTCTGGGCGATGGCATCGGCGGGCAGTACGACCCGTTGCTTGCTCAGCAACTGGCCCATGTTCGCCAGTACACGGTACATCGAAAACTCTTCGGTGTAGCGCACTTCGGTGTAGCGACGGTTGGCGTTGTAGAGTTCGTTTTCACTGTCGAGCAGGTCCAGCAGGGTCCGCTGGCCGAGGCCGAACTGATCCTGATAGGCCACGCGTACGCGTTTGCTGGTGTCGGCGTATTCACGGGCGGTCGGGGTTTGTTTCTTGGCATTGACCATGGCGTTCCAGGCCAGGTGGATGTTTTCGTTCAACTGACGCAGGGCATTGTTGCGGATGTCCATGGCCTGGTTGATCTTGTGCGCGTCGGAGGCCAGGCGGGCCTTGTCGCTGCCGCCACGGAACAGGTTGTAGTTCATCACCACACCGACGCGCCATTCGTTGTCGTGGCCTTCGTCACCCTGCACGTTGTTGTTCGCACCCACGGCGGCCTCGGCGTCGAGGCGTGGGTAGAACGGCGACTTGGCGACTTCGTACTGGCTTTCGGCCGATTGCACGTCGGCCTGGGCGGATTTCAGGTAAGGGTTGTTTTCCACCATGCTCTGCTGGGCTTCGGGCAGGGAGGCCGGGACTTCGCCGCGAATCGACGGCGGGGCTTCGAGTTCATCGGGCAGGCGCCCGACAACGGCGTAGAAGTTCGACTCGGCATCAGCCAGATCGACTTCGGCGGTGTCGAGGTTGTTTTCTGCCAGCGCCCGGCGAGCCGTGGACTGGTCGGCATCGGCGTTGCTGCCCACGCCGCGCTGGGTGCGCAGGCCGATCTGGTCGTTGACCCGCAAGTGCGCTTGCAGGTTGTTCTTGGCCAGTGTCACCAGTTCGCGGCGCTTGAGCACTTCGAGGTAAACCTCAGTGGTGCGCAGGGCCAGATCCTGGGCCGTACCCTGAGCGTAATAGGCACGCGAGTTGACCACGCCTTTGGTGCGATCGACTTCATTGGCGGTGTTGAACCCGTCAAAGAGCATTTGCCGCAGGCGCAATTCCGACTGGGTGTAGTTGAGGGTTTCGGTGTGGTGATTACCGAGCGCCCGGGTATTGGTGTTATCGCTGTAGCCGCGCCCGTAGGCAGCGTTCAGATCGACCGATGGATAAAAGCCCCCTTTGGCGACCTTCACGTCTTCATCCGCCGACAGGCGGCTGTCCACCCGAGATGCCAGTTCCGGGTGCGTCGCGATGGTGCTCTGGATCGCGTCGGTCAGCGTCATGGCCTGAGCCTGGGACGAGCAGGCCATGGCCAAAAGAACCGCGCTGCAGAGGGGGGTTAATAGGCGCATGTACATCTCCCTGATTCCTGATGGTGCTTATCAGTCGCCAATTATTTGACGACATTTATAGGTAAAGTTGTTTCATGTCTTTAACAAAAGAGCTAAGAACATTCTGGAGCGTAGCTAAGAAATTTTTTTCATAACGGTTATGCCGAAAAAAACTTATGCGCTCTGCGAAATCCAGCACATTGTTCAATGCGAAAGCCCT
This sequence comes from Pseudomonas sp. A-R-19, assembly GCF_019956575.1. NCBI lineage: Bacteria > Pseudomonadati > Pseudomonadota > Gammaproteobacteria > Pseudomonadales > Pseudomonadaceae > Pseudomonas > Pseudomonas sp. A-R-19. The sequence goes on along the minus strand of NZ_JAHBDR010000049.1, from coordinate 129,852 downwards.
TGTTTTATGAGCTCTAGGGCGCTCGTCGGGGCTTGAGGAAAAGTTCCAATCCACTTATCGACATAGAGCGGAGAAGTGCTGGAGGGGAGGGACGCGAACGATCTGGAGGTGACGGTTTTTTGTCACTTGAGTGATTCAGTATCGTTACGCATCGCTCACAGGCAACGCTGTTGCGAACAGGGATCCAATGCCATTGATTGCAGAGGGTTTTTCCCGAAATCGTTAACCGCGCCGTGAGCGACTGGCTGGGCGAGATCGTTGCCGGGGCCACGGCTTACTTGAGTAAACCGGTACCCGGAACACGATCCGCCAGACAACCCGCTTGAGCCATGAGCAGTTCTTCGCACAAACAAGGTGCCGACAGCGGTTGGCAGCGGAGGAAGTGCACATGGCTACGCTCATCGGAATCGTCAGTAAGGTCATTGGTCAGGTGTTCGCGGTTGCGAGCGACGGCACCCGGCGTGCTTTGGTCGAGGGGGACAAGCTGTTCGCCGGCGACCAACTGAGCACCGGCGCCGAAGGCGCAGTAGCGGTGCATCTGCAAAATGGCCAGGAGCTGACCCTCGGGCGCGGCAGCAGCATGCAGATGACCCCGCAGTTGCTGGCCAATCACATTCCCCATGTGGACTCGTCGGAGGCGGTGACTCCCAGTGAGGCCCAACTGACGGATGTCGAAAAGCTGCAAAAAGCCATTGCGGCGGGCGACGACCCGACCCAGACCGCTGAAGCCACCGCGGCCGGGCCTGCCACGACGACCGGTGCACCGGGTGGCGTCCAGGGCAGTGGTCATAGTTTCGTCCTGCTTGAAGAAGTGGGTGGGCGAGTCGACCCCACCATTGGCTTCCCCACAGCCGGTTTCAACGGCATTCCCGAACTTCCCGAAGAACGCCTGAACGCTGTTCCGGACAACAACGCCGTAGCGGCCGATACCCCCTTGGTGCCGCCAGTGACGCCGGAGGTGCCGAACAATCCGGTCAGCCTCGACGGCCTGTCGGTGGCCAGTGGCGAGCTGACCGTCAATGAGGCCAACCTGGCCGACGGCTCGGCGAGGAACCCGGGCGCGCTGACCCAAAGCGGCACCTTCACGGTCAATGCCCCCGACGGGCTGACCAGCCTCAGCATCGGCGGGATCAACGTGATCAGCGGCGGCGTGGCCGCAGGTTTTCCGCAGTCGATCACCACCCCGCTGGGTAGCACCTTGACCGTCACCGGTTATAACCCGGCCACGGGTGTGGTCAGTTACAGCTACACCCTCAACGGTGCCGAAACCCATGCGAGCGGTGAGGGTGCCAACTCTGTCGGCGAACACTTCACCGTGGTGGCCAGCGACAGCAATGGCGACAGCGCCAGCGGTTCGCTGGATATCAACATTACCGACGACGTGCCCCAAGCGGTCGACGACAGCAATGGTGTTGCTTCGGAGACTCTGCTGACGCTCAACGGCAACGTGCTGACCAACGACGTACAAGGCGCCGATCGGGTGCCGGTCGGTGAAAACAGCGGGCCGATCACTCCAGGTACCTTCATCGGCACCTACGGCACCCTGGTGCTCAATGCCAACGGCACTTACACCTACACCCTGAACACCAGCGATGCCGATTTCAAGGCGTTGCACGGTGGTGGCAACGGCACCGAAACCTTCACCTATACGCTGACGGACGCCGATGGCGACAGCAGCACGGCGAACCTGGTGCTGCAGATCCACAACAACGATGACCCGGACACGATTGGCGGTTTGAATCTTGGGGGACCCGAGTTGACCGTCTTCGAGAAAAACCTCGGCGACGGCAGCGCCCCGGATGCCACTGCGCTGACCCAGAACGGCACGTTCACCTTCACTGCACTGGACGGCATAACGACCCTGACTGTGGGCGGCATTGCCGTGGTCACTGGGGGCGTGGCGGCGGGTTTCCCGCAATCGATTACCACGCCACTGGGCAACACCCTGACCATTACCAGCTTCAATCTAGCCACCGGCGTGGTGAACTACAGCTACACGCTGAACGACAACGAAGCGCACGCGACGGCCAACGGCGCGAACGCCTTGCCTGAGCAGTTTGCTGTCACCTTGGTCGACGACAACGGCACCACCGCGACTGGTTCACTGGACGTGAATATCGTCGACGACCTGCCGCAAGGCGTGAACGACAGCAATGCTTCGACGGCTTCGGAAACCCTGTTGACGCTGAACGGCAATGTACTGACCAACGACGTGCAAGGCGCCGACCGGGTGACGATTGGTGAAGGCACGGGACCTATCACCCCCGGCACCTTCACCGGCACCTACGGCACCCTGGTGCTCAATGCCAACGGCACGTACACCTACACCCTGAACACCAGTGATGCTGATTTCAAAGCCCTGCACGGCGGTGGCAACGGTACCGAAACCTTTGCCTACACCATCACCGATTCGGACGGTGACAGCAGCACCGCCAACCTGGTGCTGCAAATCCACAACAACGATGACCCGGTGACGATTGGCGGATTGAATGTTGAGGGCGGCGAGCTCACCGTCTTCGAGAAAAACCTCAGCGACGGCAGCGCACCGGATACCAGCGCGCTGACCCAGAGCGGCACCTTCACCGTCACTGCACTGGACGGCGTCACCACTCTGACCGTCGGCGGCATCGCCGTGGTCACCGCAGGCGTAGCCGCCGGATTCCCGCAATCGATCACCACGCCATTGGGCAGCACCCTGACCATCACCGGCTTCAATGCCGCGACTGGCGTGGTGAGCTACAGCTACACCCTTAACGACAACGAAGCGCACCCAACCGCCAACGGCGCCAACACCCTGCCTGAGCAGTTCGCCGTGACCGTGGTCGATGACAACGGCACCACTGCCACCGGTTCATTGGACGTGAACATCGTCGACGACCTGCCGCAAGGCGTGAATGACAGCAACGCTTCGACGGCTTCGGAAACCCTGTTGACGCTCAACGGCAATGTGTTGACCAACGACGTGCAAGGCGCCGACCGGGTAACCATTGGTGAAAGTACTGGACCTATCACCCCCGGTACCTTCACCGGCACCTACGGCACCCTGGTGCTCAATGCCAACGGCACGTACACCTACACCCTGAACACCAGTGATGCTGATTTCAAAGCCCTGCACGGCGGTGGCAACGGTACCGAAACCTTTGCCTACACCATCACCGATTCGGACGGTGACAGCAGCACCGCCAACCTGGTGCTGCAAATCCACAACAACGATGACCCGGTGACGATTGGCGGATTGAATGTTGAGGGCGGCGAGCTCACCGTCTTCGAGAAAAACCTCAGCGACGGCAGCGCACCGGATACCAGCGCGCTGACCCAGAGCGGCACCTTCACCGTCACTGCACTGGACGGCGTCACCACTCTGACCGTCGGCGGCATCGCCGTGGTCACCGCAGGCGTAGCCGCCGGATTCCCGCAATCGATCACCACGCCATTGGGCAGCACCCTGACCATCACCGGCTTCAATGCCGCGACTGGCGTGGTGAGCTACAGCTACACGCTGAACGACAACGAAGCGCATCCGACTGCTAACGGCGCCAACACCTTGCCTGAGCAGTTCGCCGTGACCGTGGTCGATGACAACGGCACCACTGCCACGGGCAGCCTCGACGTCAACATCGTCGACGACCTGCCAAAAGGCGTGAATGACAGCAACGCTTCGACGGCTTCGGAAACCCTGTTGACGCTCAACGGCAACGTGTTGACCAACGACGTGCAAGGCGCCGACCGGATTACGATTGGTGAAGGTACTGGACCTATAACCCCCGGCACCTTCACCGGCACCTACGGCACCCTGGTGTTGAATGCCAATGGCACCTACACCTACACGCTGAACACCAGTGATGCCGATTTCAAAGCCTTGCACGGCGGCGGCAATGGCACCGAAACCTTTGCCTACACCATCACCGATTCGGACGGCGACAGCAGTACGGCCAACCTGGTGCTGCAAATCCATAACAACGATGACCCGATCACGGTTGGCGGTTTGAACGTCAACGGTGGCGAACTCACCGTGTTCGAGAAAAACCTTGGCGACGGCAGTGCACCGGATGCCACGGCGCTGACCCAGAGCGGCACGTTTACCGTCACCGCACTGGATGGCGTAACGAGCCTGACTGTGGGCGGCATCGCCGTGGTCACCGCAGGCGTGGCGGCGGGCTTCCCGCAATCGATCACTACGCCGCTGGGCAGTACGCTGAGCATCACCGGCTTCAACGCCGCCACTGGCGTGGTCAGCTACAGCTACACGCTGAACGACAACGAAAGCCACCCAACCGCTAACGGTGCCAACACCCTGCCTGAGCAGTTCACCGTGACCGCGGTCGACGATAACGGCACCACTGCCACGGGCAGCCTCGACGTCAACATCGTCGACGACCTGCCAAAAGGCGTGAACGACAGCAATGGCACTGCCTCGGAAACCCTGTTGACGCTCAACGGCAATGTGTTGACCAACGACGTGCAAGGCGCCGACCGGGTAACCATCGGTGAAAGCGCCGGCCCGATCACCCCCGGCACCTTCACCGGTACCTACGGCACCTTGGTACTCAACGCCAACGGCACGTACACCTACACGCTGAGCACCAGCGATGCCGACTTCAAGGCGTTGCACGGCGGCGGCAACGGCACCGAAACCTTCACCTACACCATCACCGATTCGGACGGCGACAGCAGTACGGCCAACCTGGTGCTGCAAATCCATAACAACGATGACCCGATCACGGTTGGCGGTTTGAACGTCAACGGTGGCGAACTCACCGTGTTCGAGAAAAACCTTGGCGACGGCAGTGCACCGGATGCCACGGCGCTGACCCAGAGCGGCACGTTTACCGTCACCGCACTGGATGGCGTAACGAGCCTGACTGTGGGCGGCATCGCCGTGGTCACCGCAGGCGTGGCGGCGGGCTTCCCGCAATCGATCACTACGCCGCTGGGCAGTACGCTGAGCATCACCGGCTTCAACGCCGCCACTGGCGTGGTCAGCTACAGCTACACGCTGAACGACAACGAAAGCCACCCAACCGCTAACGGTGCCAACACCCTGCCTGAGCAGTTCACCGTGACCGCGGTCGACGATAACGGCACCACTGCCACGGGCAGCCTCGACGTCAACATCGTCGACGACCTGCCAAAAGGCGTGAACGACAGCAATGGCACTGCCTCGGAAACCCTGTTGACGCTCAACGGCAATGTGTTGACCAACGACGTGCAAGGCGCCGACCGGGTAACCATCGGTGAAAGCGCCGGCCCGATCACCCCCGGCACCTTCACCGGTACCTACGGCACTCTGGTACTCAACGCCAACGGCACGTACACCTACACGCTGATCACCAGCGATGCCGACTTCAAGGCGTTGCACGGCGGCGGCAACGGCACCGAAACCTTCACCTACACCATCACCGATTCGGACGGTGACAGCAGCACCGCGAACCTGGTCCTGCAGATCCATAACAACGATGATCCAGTGACCCTCCAAGGCCTCAACGTGTATGGCGGCGAGCTGACGGTCTACGAAAAAAACCTCAGCGACGGCTCCAACCCCAACACATCGGCCCTGACCCAGAGCGGCACCTTCACCGTCACTGCGCTGGACGGTGTAACCACCCTGACCGTCGGCGGCATCGCCGTGGTCACCGCAGGCGTGGCGGCGGGGTTCCCACAATCGATCACCACCCCGCTGGGCAGCACCCTGACCATCACCGGCTTCAACGCCGCCACTGGCGTGGTCAACTACAGCTACACCCTCAACGATAACGAAAGCCACCCAACCGCCAACGGTGCCAACACCCTGCCTGAGCAGTTCACCGTGACCGCGGTCGACGACAACGGCACCACTGCCACGGGCAGCCTCGACGTCAACATCGTCGACGACCTGCCAAAAGGCGTAAACGACAGCAATGGCACTGCCTCGGAAACCCAACTGACCCTCAACGGCAACGTACTGACCAACGACGTGCAAGGCGCCGACCGGGTAACCATCGGTGAAAGCGCCGGCCCGATCACCCCCGGCACCTTCACCGGTACCTACGGCACTCTGGTGCTCAACGCCAACGGCACGTACACCTACACGCTGAGCACCAGCGATGCCGACTTCAAGGCGTTGCACGGCGGCGGCAACGGCACCGAAACCTTCACCTACACCATCACCGATTCGGACGGTGACAGCAGCACCGCGAACCTGGTCTTGCAGATCCACAACAACGATGACCCAGTGACCCTCCAAGGCCTCAACGTGTATGGCGGCGAGCTGACGGTCTACGAGAAAAACCTCAGCGACGGCACCCACCCCGACACACCGGCCCTGACCCAGAGCGGCACCTTCACCGTCACTGCGCTGGACGGTGTAACCACCCTGACCGTCGGCGGCATCGCCGTGGTCACCGGAGGTGTGGCGGCGGGCTTCCCGCAATCGATCACCACCCCGCTGGGCAGCACCCTGACCATCACCGGCTTCAACGCCGCCACTGGCGTGGTCAGCTACAGCTACACCCTCAACGACAACGAAAGCCACCCAACCGCCAACGGTGCCAATACCCTGCCTGAGCAGTTCACCGTGACCGCGGTCGACGACAACGGCACCACCGCGACCGGTTCACTGGACGTCAACATCATCGACGATCTGCCAACCGCCAAACCCGATACCGATTCGGTGCAGGAGGGCGGCACGGTCAGCGGCAATGTGCTGGACAACGACATCGCTGGAGCCGATGGCCCGGCGGCCACTGGCGCCGTGGTCGGCGTGCGCGCGGGTAGCGACACATCAACCCCGGCCCTCGATGGGCTGAACACCCACATCAACGGCACCTACGGTTACCTGACCCTCGATGCCAACGGCAACGCCGTGTATCACAGCACACCTAACGCGGTGAGCGGTCCTGGCGCTGTGGACGTATTCACCTACACCGTGCGCGATTCCGATGGTGACGAAAGCACCACCACCATCACCATCGACGTCTACAACAGCTGCCTGAAAGCCGTCAGCGACAACGATGTAACGGTCTACGAAAAAGCCATCGACCTGGGTAAGGACGGCCAGGACCTGGTCGCCGGTACGGTCATCGGCAGCGATCCGACCAACACCGGCGAAACCGCGTCCGGCACGCTGGTGGGCTCGGTCACCCACGCCGTCGGTGCGATCACCTACGCCCTGGTCGGCACCAATGTCGGGGAGTTCGGGCAGATTCAGCTCAACGCCAACGGCACCTATACCTACACCCTGACGACACCGCCGAGCACCACGCCGCACGCCAACGACGGCCCGAACGTGATGCACGAGACCTTCACCTATCAGGCTACCGACTCGCTGGGCAACATCGTCACCAGCACCATCGTGGTGAACATTGTCGATGACGTGCCGAAGGCAATGAACGACAGCAATCTCAGCACCGCCTCGGAGACCGTGACGAGCCTCAGCGGCAATGTGTTCAACAACGACGTGATCGGCGCCGATAAAGTTGCTATCGGCCTGAATGCCGGCCCGGTGACCCCCGGCACTTTCACTGGAACCTATGGCACCCTGGTGCTCAATGCCAACGGCACCTACACCTACACGCTGAGCACCAGCGATGCCGACTTCAAGGCGTTGCACGGCGGCGGGAACGGCACCGAAACCTTCACCTACACCATCACCGATGCGGACGGCGACATCAGCACCGCCAACCTGGTGCTCAACGTCCACAACAACGATGACCTGGTCACCCTCAACGGGCTCGACGTGTATGGCGGCGAGCTGACGGTCTACGAAAAAAATCTCGGCGACGGCACCACCCCCAACATACCGGCCCTGACCCAGAGCGGGACCTTCACGGTGACCGCCCTCGATGGCCTGCAGACCCTGACTGTCGGTGGCATTGCCGTGGTCACGGGTGGTGTGGTCGCCGGCTTCCCGCAAACCGCCGTCACGCCATTGGGCAGCACCCTGACCATCACCGGATTCAACGCCGCCACCGGGGTGATCAGCTACAGCTACACCTTGAACGATAACGAAACCCATGCAACGGCCAACGGCGCCAACAGCCTCACCGAGAACTTCAACGTCGTCGCTACCGACACCGATGGCGACACCGCGAACGGGCAGATCAACGTCAACATCGTCGATGACCTGCCGAGCGCCAAACCTGATTCGTCGTCGGTGACGGAGGGCGGTACGGTCAATATCAGTGTGCTGGGCAATGACATCAGCGGCGCCGATGGTCCGGCGACGGTGGTCGGTGTGCGCGCCGGCAGCAATACCGCGACGTCGGCCGTCGGCGGGCTGGGCAACCAGATCACTGGGGCCTACGGCTACCTGACCCTCGATGCCAACGGCAACGCGGTGTATCACAGCAACCCGAATTCGGTTGGCGCCGCCGGGGCCACTGATACATTCACCTACACCGTGCGCGACTCCGATGGTGATGAAAGCACCACCACCGTCACCATCAACGTGGCCAACAGCAACATCAAGGCCAACCCCGATAGCGACGTGACGGTCTACGAAAAAGCCCTCGACCTGAGCAAGGACGGCCAGGACCTGGCCGCCGGTACGGTCACCGGCAGCGACCCGGGCAATACCGGCGAAACCGCCTCCGGGACCCTGGTCGGATCTGTCTCGGGTGCCAGCGGCGCGCTCACGTACACCCTGGTCGGCAGTGCCACCGGCACCTACGGGCAGATGCTGCTCAACGCCGACGGCAGCTACACCTACACCCTGACCTCGGCACCGAAAACTTCGCCGAATGCCAACGACGGGCCAAACAGCCTGAGTGAAAGCTTCACCTACAAGGCCACCGATGCGTCGGGCAACAGCAGCACCAGCACCATCGTGGTCAACATTGTCGATGACGTGCCCAAGGCGGTGGCCGCCGATCGCTCGGTGGCGGCGGTGGAGGTCGATTCCAACCTGCTGATCGTGCTCGACGTCTCTGGCAGTATGGTCGATCCTTCCGGCGTGTACGACGCGTCGGGCGCGAGCCTGTCGCGGCTGGCCCTGGCCAAGCAGGCCATCAGTGCCTTGCTGGACAAATACGACGACCTCGGCGACGTGAAAGTGCAGCTTGTCACCTTCAGCAGCAGCGCCACCGACAGGACCTCGGTGTGGGTCGATGTCGCGACCGCCAAGACACTGCTGGCCGGCCTCACCGCGAACGGCGGCACCAACTACGACGCGGCCGTGGCGACCATGCAAACGGCGTTCAACACCTCGGGCAAGCTCACCGGTGCACAAAACGTCGGCTACTTCTTCTCCGACGGCAAACCCACCTCCGGACAGGAAATCGGTACCACCGACGAAACCACGCTGAAAGCCTTCCTCGATGCCAACAACATCAAGAACTACGCGATCGGCCTGGGCAGTGGCGTGAGCAACGCCAACCTCAATCCGCTGGCCTATGACGGCAGCAGCCACACCGACACCAATGCGGTGGTGGTGACCGACCTCAACCAGCTCAACTCGGTGCTGTCCGGCACTGTGATCGGCGCACCGGTGACCGGTTCGCTACTGGGCGAGGGCGGAACCTTCGGTGCCGACGGCGGCTTCATCAAGACCATCACGGTGGACGGCACCACGTACACCTACGATCCGAGCGGCAACACCAATCAGGGCTCGCTGAACTTCAGCGGCGGGCTCAACCACGGCACGTTCAACACCGTGAACAACACGTTGAGCATTGCTACCAACAACAGCGGTACCTTGCTGGTCAATCTGGATAGCGGCGAATACACCTACATTTCGCAGAAATCCACTTCGGTGGTGATCACCGAAAACATCGGTTTCACTGTCAGCGACAACGACGGCGACCTGTCCAGTTCGACCCTGACGGTCAAAGTCATACCGAACGCGCCACCCGTGGCCGCCGATGACAACGTCATCACCAACGTGCTCTCGGGCACCGTCGTGGTGCCAGGCGAGCTGTTGCTGGCCAACGACACTGATCCCAATGGCGATCAACTCTCGGCAACACCGACTTCCTTCAATACTGGCTGGGTGGCGAGGGGCGCGGACTTTGTCGGGGTCACCCAGAACTACAACTTCACCGGCAACGCGACGGCCGTGAATATTGCCCGCAGTGCTTTCGTCGCCGACACAGTAGCCATGACCGCCATGCTGATTGTCAGCGGCGCGCTGGGTTCGGTCGGCGGCAGTACCGCTGACGACTTCATTACCGTCAACCTCAAGGATGGCGAAACCCTCAACCTGAACCACGACCTGGCGGGCGGGCGCATCGCCATGGAGTACTCGATCAACGGCGGCGTGTACACGACCATCCCGGACGGCGGGACCATCCCCGCGACAGGAGGTGGGACCTACCAGATTCACATCAGCAACATCCCCAACGGCTCGGGCGGGGGCGGCAACGGTTCTGAAACCTACAAACTGACCATGCTCGTCAACTACGCCGGGGCCCATGACATTGCCCCGGACTACCACGACACCTACACCGCCAACGACAACCACGGCGGTAGCGACTCGGCCAACCTGACCATCAGCTATCAGGACGGCCACACCCTCACCGGCACCAGCGGGGATGATGTCCTGGTGGCGGGCACGGGCAATAACATCATCAATGCCGGCGGCGGCAACGATGTGCTCACTGCAGGCTCGGGCAACAACGAGCTGCACGGCGACGCCGGCAATGATTTGCTCTACAGCGGCCCGGGCAATGACCTCCTCGACGGCGGCACGGGCATCGACACGGCCAGCTACGCCCACGCCACCGCCGGGGTGACGGTCAACCTCAGCCTGCTCGGTGGGCAAAACACTCTCGGCGCGGGCACGGACACCCTGACCGGCATCGAAAACCTCACCGGGTCGAACTTCAACGACACCCTGACCGGTGACAACAATAACAACGTGATCAACGGCGGCTTGGGCAACGACATCCTCAACGGTGGAGGCGGCGATGACTTGCTGATCGGTGGCCTGGGCAACAACACCCTCAGCGGCGGGGCAGGGGCCGACACCTTCCAGTGGCTCAAGGGCAACAGTGGCCACGACGTGATCACCGACTTCACGCCCGGCACCGACAAGCTCGATCTGTCGCAACTGCTGCAAGGGGAGAGCGGCACCACGGCTTCGCTGGATGACTACCTGCACTTCACCGTTACCGGCAGCGGCCCAGCGACGGTGACCAGCATCGACGTTAGCGCCATGGCCGGCGCTGCGCCGAACCAGACCATCGACCTGGCCGGCGTGGATCTCGCCAGCCACTACGGTGTAACGCCAGGGGCGGGTGGGGTGATCGCTGGCGGGCATGATACGGCGACCATCATCAACGGCATGCTTAACGATCATTCGTTGAAGGTGGATACCGTGTGATCTGAAAGCCTGAATGAAAAAACCCGTCATCCCTGTGTAAGGGATGGCGGGTTTAGTGGGATGGTCAGCCTGACCGAGAAGCCCTGCAGGTTTACGCTTGCAGGGCTTTTTTGGGACTTTCACTGGTTTGGAGGCCCCCTCATTGTCGACTCGGACACGGTCCCTGTAGGAGCTGGCTTGCCAGCGATGGTCGTTAACGATTACGCGCGTGAACTGGATAAACGCGGCGCACTTGAGTCCATCGCCGGCAAGCCGGCTCCTACAGTTTCCCGGGAATGCGTGAAGAACCTTTTATAATTGCCAGGAACTGCTGATGAAAAGCCTGCGGAGCAATCAGGTAAACAACTTCGACTAACCGCAAGACACCAATTTACAGATCAAAGTTACCCGGTAGTAATCGTCCATGAGTCAGACTCGGCATTGTCACCGTAGTTTGCCACCGCGAAGAATGTATAAGTGGTTTTGGCATTCAGGTTATTGACCAACCTGGCCCATTTACCCGTATCGTCGGTTTGTTCCGGCCTTGGGTCGATGACTCCGTTTATCTTCAGCCAGATCTGCGCTAATGGGGCCGCATTACCCCTGGCAATTACATGGTTGTATGGCGTACTACCGTTGTCCTCGATCAGGCCGTCCGAATCGTACACGCGGGTATTGTGCGGCTTGAGGATGGATTCCACGGTAAAGTTGCGGGGCGGCTCGGAAATCTCGCCATCACCATATAGCGCCTGGGCGGTCAGGCTGTAGGCGCCGGGTGTCACATCAATCTCGATTTCCCAGAGTCCGTCGTCATCCCGGGCGGTCGCCGTTGCTCCGTCGATAAGGCTGCCGTTATTGCGCAGTTGCACATCTTCGCCGGGCTGGCCATAACCGCGGACTATAACCCTGTCGTCGTAGGTGGTGTCGCCTTCAGGGATCACCCCCTGGGAATCGGAGACCTGACAAAGGATCAGTTTTACATCCGATACGACGCGGAATTCGAACACGCTGGACGCTTTGCCATTGGTTGCCTTGATCTTGATGCTGTAGGTGCCAGCGGTAATCCCATCGAAGGTGAGATTGAACAGGCCGTCACGATCAACAGTGGCTTTCTTGCCCGTGGATGTGTCGCTGTTGAAAGCTACAACTTCCATATCGGGAGGTGCGTAGCCGGAGATCACCAACCAGTCGCCGTCGTAGATCGCGCCACTTTCAATCGGACCATCCTTGCCAGTGACTTTGTCGATGATCGGTGTCTCTGTCGCCAGAACGAACGTATACGATGTGGAGAAGTCGTAAGGTCTCTTTGTTTCAATAGCACTAAGGCTGTAACGCTTGAATCCCTGTTGAAAGTCGAGTTCTTTGTTCCAGTTTCCTGTACTACCGCTGGTCACATTACTGATAGAGGATGAGCGATCGCGAATATTGAGCTCCCTATCAGGGGCGGCGGTACCCCTTAATTCCAGGATTGGGTCAAAAGTAACGCTGTTTTTGTCAACGAGAGCACCGCTGCTGTCTAGGATTTCATCGAGGGTTACTCTAGCGATTACTTCACTCTGTGTGTCTGGCGTGAGTGCTGAGGTGTTTGGTGGTTTAGTGGTCATGTTGATGACTCCGTGCATTGAAAAGTGAGGGTGCCGGAGTGATTTAAAACCTCGTCTGATAGCTTTCCTACTGTCATAAGTAACAGATACAAGTTGGTTTCGGTCAATGGTAAAAGTTGCGTTGGCTGCCGGGCTAAGTTGGCTTCGGCGCCCCGATCAACCGCCCCATCGCCCCGAATACGCCCAACTCCCGGATGATTTCCAGTTCCCCTGGTGTCTCGACCATTTCGGCAATCAGCGGCAAATCAATGCTGTGGGTCGCGCGAAAGATCGCGTCGATGAACAGTCGCTTGTCAGGTTGTTCGTCGATGTTGCGGATATAGGCCCCATCGATTTTCAGGTACGCCAGGCCCAATTGGGTGAGGTTGCCGATCTGGCTGAAGCGTCCGCCAAAGTGTTGCAGGCCGATGCGATAACCGGTTTTGAGCAATGTGCTGCTCAGGTTCTGCAGCACTTCGGGGGATGGCAACTGGTGTTCGTCGATTTCCAGGGTCAACAGCGGTGCAAGTTCGGGAAGGGACTCAAGCAGGTCGAGGACCGTTTGCCATTGCACCGGGTCGCGCAGGGTGCTGCCGGACAGGCTCAGTGCCAAGGGCCGGCGGTTCACTACCAGGTCGTCCAGCGTGGCTTCGAGCATGGCCAGGTCGAACCGTGCCGACCAGCCGAGACGCTCGATCCACGGCAGGAAATGCCCGGCGGCAATCGCTTCGCCCTGTGGGTCGAGCAGGCGTGCGAGCACTTTGTGATGCAGCACCTGGCGAGTATCGGCGCATTGCACGACGGGCTGGAAGTACAACTGCATTTTACCTTCGGTCAAGGCATCGTCGATCCAGGTGCGCCAGTCGTGCTGGGAATGATTGGGCGCCGTGTCACGATGGCCCAAATACACCCAGGGTCGCTCGAGATGTGGCCGTGATTCGGTCAGTGCCTGATCAAGGCGCAGAAGTACATGGCTGACCGGCTCACCGGGGCGGTAGGCGACAACGCCCAGGTGGGCGACCGGCATGCAATCGCTGGTGCCGGTCAGGCGCAGGTTCTCCAGGCTGATGCTGACATCGGCGGCCAGGCGCGCGGCGCTTTCGGCGTCCAGACCCGGTGTCAGCAGGCTGAATTCGCCGCCACGATTGCGCGCCGCCAACCAGGTGCGACGCTCCGGCAATTGAGTCAGGCGCTTAAGCAATTCGCCCACGGCACTGATCAGTGCGTCAGTGCGTTGGCCGCCCAGTCGCTGGTTGAGCCCATTCAGGTCGTTGATCCGCAACATCAGCAAATGGCCTTCGCGGCTCTGTTCGCACACTTTCAAGTGGTCGGCCAGTTGCTCGTCGAGCAGGCGCCGGTTGGCCAAGCCGGTAAGGCTGTCCAGATAGGATTCGGCCCGCAGCTTTTCGCTGCGCTCAGCCTCTTCGACGAACAGCGCCTTGAGCTTTTCGACCATCTGGTTCATCGCCAGCACCACTCGTTTCAGCTCCGGTGTTCGTGGCAGGCTGGGCAGGCTGAGAAACTCGCGTTTACTGATGGCCTCGGCCTGTCGGACCATGCTGTCGAGTGGGCGGAATTGTCGGCGCAGCATCCATCCTCCAATGACTGCACTGAACAGACCGCACAACAGCAACCAGATCAGGCTGCCGAGGGTGCTGTCCCAGAGCTTGGCCAGGGCGAACTGCGGATTGCTCAGCACTTCGACTCGTGCCAGTTGTTCCCAGCCGCGCATGATCAAGGCGTCGCCACCTTCCGGGCGCAGGTTGACCAGGTTGACGAACCAGTTCGGTACACCGTCGATTCTTGTCGGTGCACTGCGCTCCACCAGGGTTTGCTGATCCTTGAGCCTGATGACGCGGATACTGCTGAAATAGCCGCTGTCGAAAATCGAACTGACCATCAGCTCCATCATTGCCGCATCATCGACCTGTGCCGTCAGCGACAGCCCCAGCGCGGTGGCCGCGTCCTGGGCGTGGGCGCGCAACTGACTGAGCGTTTGCTCGCGGGAGCTCTCCAGGCTGGCAAAAAAACTGCCGCTGAACGCCACCAGCAGGAACAGGCAGATGGCCAGGAACAACTGTTTACGCAGTGTCATACATCGCTCCTTGCCGTGGCGGTTAGCCGTCGCCGATGTCGAACCCTTCGGCCTGCATCTTTTTCAACACGTCCTGCCAGCGCGAGAGCTTTTTCGAGTCGCTGCTGCGCTGGCCGCCGTTCTTGCCTGGCAGGTACAAGCCTTCGGCGTTGAAGGCGTATACCGGCAGCAAGTCTTTGCGTTGGGACGCGGGGCGGATTTCGCCAATCAGGTTGTCCAGTACCAGTGGGTCAGCCGTGGGGGTGCTGTAGAACGTCAGCACCATGTGTGCCTGGTTCTGGCTCAGGGCCTTGACGTAGGTGATGCGCAGTTTTTCGCTGGGAATGCCGAGCCGGCGCAGGCTGAAATACTTCGCCAATGCGTAGTCCTCGCAATCGGCGGCGCCCTTGATCAGGGCTTCGACGGGCGTGGCCCAGTAATCGGTCTGTTGCCAGATGCGCGTGTCGTCCTGGAAATTCAACTGCTGATTGAAGAAGCGGTTCACCGTGTTGAGCTGCTCACGCTCGGGCGCGCCACGTGCAGCTTGGAGCATTTGACTCCACGCCTCGATTCGGCCTCGTGCCGGTCCCAGCGGGCCGTAGCGTTGTTCAACGGTTTGCAGGATCTGCGAAAAGTCCCAGTCGGCCCGGACCCCGTTGAATACGGCCAGTAGCAAACCAGCCAGCAGCAACCATCCGCCGAGCCGAAGTCGGAGCGCTGGCCATCCTGGACTACGCAGACTGCGGGCCATGTCTGGCTGCTCGAGTGTAGGTTCGTGGAGTTTAGGTGGAGTTTTTACCGGGGGAGGGCAGGTCGTCGGCCGAAGGGCGCTCAATGAGCTTTTTGTGGCGAGGGGGCTTGCCCCCGTTGGGTTGCGAAGCAACCCCAAGTCCGGCATTGCGCGTGTTCCTGATTGATCGCGCTAACTCGATTGACGACTGCTACGCAGCCGAACGGGGGCAAGCCCCCTCGCCACAATGGTCCCGGGAGATTTCAGTTTTTGCGCAGGGTTTTCTGCTTGAGGATGTACAGGGTCACCAGCACCGCACTGGTCAGCATGAATCCCCGAGCCCAGGGCAGCGGCACCAGATAGCAGGAGAACAGGATGCTCGCCCACATCAGGCCGATGGCGTAGACCTTGCCCTTGAGCGGGATACCGTTGCCATCCAGGTAGTCACGAATCCACGGGCCAAGCCGAGGATGTTCCACCAGCCATTGATAAAAGCGCGGCGAACTGCGGGCGAAGCAGGCGGCCGCCAGCAGCAGGAAAGGGGTGGTGGGCAATACCGGCAGGAAAATCCCGATCACCCCCAGCGCTACGCTCAGCCAGCCGATGGCCAGCAGCACGTAGCGCAACATCAGGGGGCGGTTGCCTATGGGGTTGTCCATAGGCCCGTTCTTAGTGGTGACGTGGCTTGAGAATCGCCGGTTTTTCGTCTGGCGCGTTGCACAGCAGGTACAGCGCGGTCAGGGCTTCCGGGATCTGCACGATCATGTCGTCCATCAGGTTGGCATCGGCGGCAATGTCGGAGAACTCCGGTTGCTCGTCGAACAGGCCCGAACCGACCATGATCGGCAGCAGCATTTCGCTGACTTCATCTTCGGCGGTTTCGAACCAGGCTTCTTCGCGCAGGAACACGCCTTCCATGAAACCGATGCACCAGCCGCGCAGTTCGGAGTCGTCCGGGTCGTCGCCCAGGTCCAGGTCGCACGGCAACTCGAATTCCTCGTCGGAAGCCAGTTGGCGGGCGATGTGGGCCTTGAGGCCGATCAGGGTGGCTTCGATCTCTTCGCGCTGGGCTTCGCCACTGTAATGCGGCTCTTCGGCGAACAGTGCGTCGATCCACTCACGGTCAGGAACGGTTTCGGAACAGATCGACAGGGCGGTGAGGTAGCCGTGGGCGGCCACGTAGTCCAGCGCCTCGTCATGCAGTTCATCAGCGTCGAGGAAGACTTGCAGGCGGGTTAGTTGCTCAGCGAAGGACATTAAAGGACTACCTTGGGGAATGTTCGATGCGGGAATTCTAGGCCTTCTTGAGCGCTTGGGCCAGCCGCCCGGCATATTTGCCCCACAGGTTGGTTTGTCTGTGTCTTATCAGCGGTGCCCTTTGCCGGACGGGGCTCGGGTATACTCGCGCGTTTTGTGATGCCCTGCTGGTGTCACGGCTGAAATGTGAAGCGTCATGCAATGCGCACTTACGATTTGTCGGTGCAGCGTCGCGGGTTCTGAACCAGCCTTGCAGGGATGTTTCGGTGATTTTTGGAGTTTTTATGCTCGAACAGGCTCAACGCGTCCTCAAGGACATCTTCGGCTACGACAGTTTCCGTGGCCGCCAGGGTGCAATTATTGAGCGCGTGGCCAGCGGCGGCGATGCCCTGGTCCTGATGCCTACCGGTGGTGGCAAATCCTTGTGCTTCCAGGTCCCGGCGCTGTTGCGCGAAGGCCTGGCCGTGGTGGTCTCGCCGCTGATCGCACTGATGGACGATCAGGTTGCTACCCTCGAAGAGCTGGGCGTAGCGGCCGCCGCATTGAACTCTACCCTCAGCGCCGAGCAGCAGCGCGACCTCGCCGCCCGCATCCGCCGCGGTGAAGTGAAAATGCTCTATCTGGCACCTGAACGCCTGGTCCAGCCGCGCATGCTGTCATTTCTGCAAGAGCTGAACATCGCCCTGTTCGCCATCGACGAAGCACACTGCGTGTCGCAATGGGGGCACGATTTCCGTCCGGAATACCTGCAGCTGGGCCAGTTGGCGGAAATGTTCCCCAGCGTGCCGCGCATTGCCCTGACCGCCACGGCCGACAAACGTACCCGGGAAGAAATCGTCACCCGTCTGCACCTGCAAGACGCCGAGCGCTTCCTGTCGAGTTTCGACCGGCCGAACATCTTTTATCGCATCGTGCCCAAGGAACAGCCGCGCAAGCAGTTGCTGGCGTTCCTCGCCGAGCGCCGCAGCGATGCGGGCATCGTGTATTGCCTGTCGCGCAAGAAGGTCGAGGAAGTCGCCGCGTTTCTCAGCGAGCAGGGCTTCCCGGCGCTGCCGTACCACGCCGGCCTGCCCAATGATTTGCGCGCCTTCAATCAGAAACGCTTCCTCAATGAGGAAGGCCTGATCATGGTCGCGACGGTGGCGTTCGGCATGGGCATCGACAAGCCCAACGTGCGGTTTGTCGCGCACCTCGATCTTCCGAAATCCCTTGAAGCCTATTACCAGGAAACCGGTCGTGGCGGCCGTGACGGCCTGCCGGCGGACGCCTGGATGGCCTACGGCCTGCAAGACGTGGTGATGCTCAAGCAGATGCTGCAGAACTCCGAAGGCGACGAGCGTCACAAGCGCCTGGAGCAGCACAAGCTCGACGCCATGCTCTCGCTCTGTGAAGAAACCCGCTGCCGTCGGCAAACGCTGCTGGCCTACTTCGACGAAGACATGCCCGAGCCTTGCGGGCATTGCGACAACTGCGTCGACGGCGTGCAGACCTGGGATGCCACCGAGCCGGCGCGTCAGGCACTGTCGGCGATCTACCGCACCGGCCAGCGCTACGGCGTCGGGCACCTGGTGGATGTGTTGCTCGGCAAGGACAACGAAAAGGTCCGCAACTTTGGCCATCAGCACCTGTCGGTGTTTGGTGTCGGCAAGGCGATGGCGGAGGGCGAGTGGCGCTCGTTGTTCCGCCAACTGGTGGCCCGTGGCCTGGCCGATATCGACCTCGAGGGCTACGGCGGCTTGCGTTTGAGCGACAGTTGCCGGCCGCTGCTCAAAGGGGAAGTGACCCTGGAACTGCGCCGCGATCTCAAGGCGCAAACCGTGGCGAAAAGCAGCAAGAGCCAGGCGAGCCAACTGGTCCGCGGCGAAGAACGCGAGCAGTGGGAAGCCTTGCGCGCCCTGCGGCGCAAGCTTGCCGAAGAACATGGTGTGCCGCCGTACGTCATCTTCCCCGATTCGACCTTGCTGGAAATGCTGCGCAGCCAGCCCACCTCGCTGGCGGAAATGGCCACGGTCAGCGGCGTCGGGGCGCGCAAGCTGGAGCGTTATGGCGAGGCCTTCCTCGAAGTGCTCGGCGGCCAGGTCGAGGCACCGAAAGCGGTGGCCGACGTGCGTCACGAATTGATCACCCTGGCGCGGGCCGGCATGACGCCGGTACAGATCGCCGGTCAGTTGCAATGCTCGGAAAAGAACGTCTACACCATGCTGGCCGAGGCGATCGGCAAGCAGCAGTTGTCGTTGGAACAGGCACTGGATCTGCCTGAAGAGCTGATGGGCGAAGTGCAGGATGCTTTCCTCGACGGTGAAGGCGAGTTGCCGCCGGTTTCCGAAATCGCCGCGCTGTTCGCGGGACGGGTGCCTGAGGGGGTTTTGTACTGCGTGCGGGCTGCCTTGCAGTCGGAATTCGAGATTTGAGACATCTGTATTGCTGATGTAACGTTTCACTACAGATCAAGCCTTGCCTCAAATCGAGGCTCATGCTTAGCTGACTAATAATTAGTTTTAATTTATTTCAGTCTAACCATGAGTGTTTTATGCCGTTAACCGATCAACACCGCTTTGGCATGCAGTTGGCCCAGATGTCCCGTGGCTGGCGTGCCGAACTGGACCGCCGGCTGGCGGGCTTGGGTTTGTCCCAGGCACGCTGGCTGGTGCTTCTGCACCTCGCGCGTTTCGAAGAAGCCCCAACCCAGCGTGAGCTGGCACAAAGCGTCGGCGTCGAAGGCCCGACCCTTGCCCGTTTGCTCGACAGCCTGGAAAGCCAAGGTCTGGTGCGACGCCAGGCAGTACTGGAAGACCGTCGGGCAAAGAAAATCGTGCTCTGCGCGCCGGCGCTGCCCCTGATCGAACAAATTGAAACCATTGCCACGCAACTGCGCCACGAACTGTTCGAGGGCGTCGATGAGGCGGACTTGAAGGTGTGCATGCGGGTTCACGGGTACATCCTGGGCAACCTTGAAAAATCCTGAGGCATAACCGAACGCCAGGTTTTTGAGATAGCGCATAGGGCGGACTATAAGAACTACTCGGCAATATCGTGTTCGTAACGGATGTACGAACGCGTACGTGTAGTTTTTGTAGATCTCAAGGATGCTCATGCTCAAGTGTTGGCGATTGGTTTTGCGCGGTTGTTTTCAGTGGTTGCTGGCCGGGGTCGCGGCCACTTACTCGGCATGGACACCGGCGCTGGGGCTGGGTGAAATCACTCTGCATTCGGCACTCAATCAACCGCTGCGTGCCGATATCGCACTGGTGGATGCCGCTGGCCTGGAGGAGAGCGAGTTGTCGGTGAGCCTGGCAACGGCAGACGAGTTCAGCCGTGCCGGCGTCGAGCGGGTATTTTTCCTCGACAACCTGAAGTTCACTCCGGTCCTGCGCGGTAATCGCAGCTTGATCCAGGTGACCTCCAGCAAACCGGTGAGTGAACCCTTCCTGAATTTCCTCGTGCAGCTCGATCAGCCCAACGGTCGGTTACTACGCGAGTACACGGTACTGATCGATCCGCCGGGTTCGCCTGGTGTTGTTCCCGCTGCCGATGAAGCGGTTTCCAGTTCCCCGGCGTCCGCATTCCCCAGTGTTCAACCGGTCGTAGCGCCGTCACCCATGGCCAGGACGACGCCAGAAACGGACGTACCCGAAGTTGATCCCGCTGTCGAACAACTGGCCGCCAGCACCCTGCAAAACCACCAGTTGCAAGTCACTGTCGATGAGCTCAACGCGAAGCTTCAGGACCGGGACCAACTGATCGCCGACCAGAAAAAACAACTGGCCGAACTGCAAACCCAGCTGGCGGAACTCGAGAAAGTAAAGGCGCAACCCATTGCTGCTGACGCAGTGGCCCCAGCCCCGGCTATTGCTGAAAAACCCGGAACTGGCTGGCTGCCGATTACCAGCGTGTCAGCGCTGGTGGCGTTGCTGGCGCTGGGCTGGTTTGTTCGCCACCGGCGCCAGCAGCATGAGGCCACAGCCTCGGAGGCACTGCTACCGCATGAGCCGTTGCCTGAAGTCTTTGCCGAGCCCTCGGTATGGCCGCCGGTCAGGCAACCGTCCACTCCGCAGCGCGACGTGGGGCCAGCCAATGAAGAGCTTGAGCGGGTCGATAGCCGTCCTATCATCCCGGTCACTGCTGCCGTGGCAGTGATTCCGGGTTTGGCGACGCCTGGCGAATCCGCCCCTGACGATGAGTACCGACTCAATCTGGATGAGTTTTCCATCGCGTCGAGCTGGGAGGTGATCAGCCCAAACGAGAACCAGCCGCCAGTTGCTCTGGCCATGTTCGAGCCTGCATTCGCGCTGGAGGCGCAACCCGATCCCGCGACTCGGACGACACCGGCCGGGCTATCATAGCGGCGTCGTCAAATTCTGGAGTCAGGTCCCATCATGAGCGCAAGCAAACCCGAAATTGTCATCACCTACTGCACGCAATGCCAATGGCTGTTGCGTGCAGCCTGGCTGGCCCAGGAACTGCTCAGCACCTTTGGTGATGACCTGGGCAAAGTCTCCCTGGTGCCAGGCACCGGCGGGGTCTTTCATGTTTTCTGTGACGCCGTGCAGATCTGGGAACGCAAGGCGGACGGTGGCTTCCCCGAGGCCAAAGTGCTCAAGCAGCGGGTCCGCGACCAGATCGACCCGGCCCGCGACCTGGGGCACAACGACCGCACTCAGTGAGATGCAGCCTCGGCGACAACGGCTTTCTTGCTTGTGCCAGTTGAGAACCTGCTGGACACCACAATCGCCACGATGATCAGCGCGCCCCCCAGCAACATGCGCAGGGTCGGGTTTTCATTGAACAGCAGCCACGCGACGGTGATGCCGTAGACCGGCTCCAGGGCGAACACCACGGCGGCGGTGCGTGCCTTGATCACCGCGAGGCTGGCGACGAACAGGCTGTGGGCGACACCGGTACAGAACACACCGAGCAGGCTGATCCACAGCCAGTCGATGGCGCGTACTTCGCTCAATTGCGGCGCCGCCACCGGCAGCAGACACAAGGCAACCACCACGTTCTGGCACAACGCTGCCTGCACGGGCGGCACCCGCCCGGAGCTGGCACGATTGGTCAGCGACAGCAGGGCGAACAGCAGCCCGGAGCCCACGGCCCACAGCAGGCCGGTGGTGGCGCCGCTGGCCAGATCAAAGTCAGGTGTGACCAGCACCAGCCCGACACTCACCAGCAGCACCAGCACAATCTCATTGGCGCGAATGCGCTCGCGGAAGATCAGCCCTTCAAGGATCACGGTAAAGGCCGGGAAACTGGCGAAACCGAGCGTCGCAATCGCCACGCCTGCGACTTTCACCGCAATGAAGAAGCTCACCCAGTGCCCGGCCAGCAACAAGCCGCTGAGCAGCAGGCGACGCCAGTCCACGGCTTCAAGTTTCTGCCAGCGCGTCTGGCTGGCGAAGCGTGCAAAAAACGCCAGTGCGAGTACGGCAAAAGCGGCACGGCCGAACACGATGATCGCCGGTGACGCGGCCGCCAGTTTGCCGAACACGCCGGTCAGGCCGAACATCAATGCGCCGATATGCAGGGCGCCAAGGGCGGTACGAGGAGTCATTGCAATCCTTAACGACAAACGAACAGAGGCATCATTGAAGCGCGTAATCGCCCATCAAGTCTGTCGGCAAACTAGCGTTTTTTGTCGCCAGTCTCGCGTCGCAGTTTTCCGGGTGATGCCCCGAACTCGCGCAGCACCGCCGCCGCGAAGGCGCTCTGGGAGCTGTAGCCGACACGGCTGGCAATCTCACCGATGGGCAGCGCCGAGTTGCGCAGCAGGCTCACCGCGATGTGCAGGCGTCGGCTGCGGATGTAGTCCATTGGAGTCTGCCCACATTCGGCCACGAACCGCGCATGCAAACGGGCGCTGGAGAGACCGGCCACCCGGGCCAGGTCGGCCACCTGCAGCGGGTACGCCGCGTACTGATCGATGTGTGCGTTCAGCGCGGCGTAGGGCAGGCGCCGACCACCGATGGTGACGGGCCTGGCGTTGTTGAGACTGGCCAGTAGCAGCACCGCGCCTTGTTGTGCGATCAGCGGATCATCGACCGGACTGTTTGCCAGCCAACTGACCAATTGGCTTTGCCCGGCGTCCAGTGACAGACGGCCGGCGTTGTCGAGCAAACGCCTGCTGGACTCGGCGTGATCGCCCAACGACTGGGCAACCCATTGCTCGCCGGGCACATCCAGCACCAGGCAGCGGCTGCCATTGGGGCTGCCACACGCATGATGAGCGCCCGACGGTATCACCACGAAACTCTGCTGGACCACCTGGCTGCCACGGCCGTCAACCTCGAAATCCAGGGCGCCCGAAAGCCCGAACACCAGTTGCGCGTGGTCGTGGCTGTGGACGATCAGATCGTGGCTGTATTGGCGAAGCGTGAGGATCGGTCTCATCGCGGGTCTCCCGGTTCAGGGCGTCAGTCTACACCGAGCGGGCCTGTTAGCGCTGTCACGGGACTGACTTGATGCTGTCATGGACCATTAACCGGGTCGGGGCAGACTTGGCAAAACTTGCCAGAGGGTTGCCCATGACCAGCGCCGAGCTCGCCAAACCCACCCGTAAGCAACGCGTACGGACTTTATGGATTTCCGACGTGCATTTGGGCACTCGGGATTGCCAGGCTGAACACCTGTCGCAGTTTCTCAAGGGCTACCACGCGGACAAGATCTACCTGGTCGGCGACATCATCGACGGCTGGAAATTGCGCGGCGGCATTTACTGGCCGCAAGCGCATACCAACGTCATCCGTCGCCTGTTGACCATGAGCAAGCGGGGCACCGAGGTGATCTACGTCACCGGTAACCACGACGAATTCCTGCGCCGCTATTCGAAGCTGATCCTGGGCAATATCCAGTTGGTGGACGAAGCCGTGCACGTCACCGCCGACGGCCGGCACCTGCTGGTGATTCACGGCGATCAGTTTGATGTGATCACTCGTTACCATCGTTGGCTGGCGTTTCTCGGTGACTCGGCCTACGAATTCACCCTGACCCTCAACCGCTGGCTCAATCATTGGCGCGCGCGATATGGCTACGGCTACTGGTCGCTGTCGGCCTACCTCAAGCACAAGGTGAAAACCGCGGTCAGCTTCATTAGCGACTTCGAAGAAGCCATCGCCCATGAATGCGTCAAGCGCGAGCTGCACGGGGTGGTGTGCGGGCACATTCACCATGCCGAGATTCGCAAGGTTGGCGAGGTGGACTACCTCAATTGCGGCGACTGGGTGGAGTCGTGCACGGCGTTGATCGAACATTGGGATGGTTCGATCGAGCTGTATCGCCTGGCGGATGCCCAGGCGCGTGAGGCGCAGTTGAAGGCGGCCAGGGTGGCAGAGTTGGCCTGATTGATTTGATTTTTGTGGCGAGGGGGCTTGCCCCCGCTCGGCGGCGAAGCCGCCGTGAATCGACGAGTGCGATCTATCTGGCGTTCTGCGGTGAGTGGCTATAGGGCTGCTGCGCAGCCCAACGGGGGCAAGCCCCCTCGCCACAATGGTCGCCATAGGTCATCAGGCTGCTGAATGCTCTTGCATCGCCGCCTTGTAGATTGAATCCCTGGGGTGCGCAAACAAGCGCTCCATCATCGGCTCGAAAAAGCTCAATGGCAGCGTGTCGTACGCCGGGTCAAACGCCGCCGCATCGTACCTGGCACAGAACTCGACGGTCGCCTGGTATTGCGGGTGGTCCTGGAATTGCTCACGCAGATGGCGATCCATGCCCAGGTGATGGAAGAAGTAGTAGCCCTGGAAAATCCCGTGCTTTTCCACCATCCACAGGTTCTCGGCACTGACGAACGGCTTGAGGATCGCTGCCGCGATGTCCGGATGGTTGTAGGAACCCAGGGTGTCGCCGATATCGTGGAGCAGGGCGCAGACCACGTACTCTTCGTCACGACCATCGCGCCAGGCGCGGGTGGCGGTTTGCAGGGAGTGGGTGAGGCGATCCACCGGGAAACCGCCAAAATCACCCTCCAGTAACTTCAGGTGCGCCACAATCCTGGTCGGCAATTGTCGCGCGTAGGCACTGAAGTCCGCGGCGATGATCGCCCAGTCTTCCTGTGTGCCGTCCTTCATGTGGGTGAAGCGGGCATTGGCATTCATAGGCAACTCTCTTGTGACGGATGTCAGCTAGAACGGAACGCGCCCCAGGACCATGTCCCGGTACATGACAAAATCGCCGAGCAAGCTATAGAACGGGTGTTGGAAGGTTGCCGGGCGGTTCTTCTCGAAGAAGAAATGCCCGACCCAGGCAAAGCTGTAACCCGCCAGAGGCAGGGCCCACAGCAGCATCCAGGCGCCCCGACCAATGGTCAGCGCCAGTATCAAGATAACCAGCGTCGTGCCGATAAAATGGAGTCGGCGGCAGGTACTGTTGCTGTGTTCGCTGAGGTAGTAAGGGTAGAACTCAGCGAAACTGTTGAATCGTTTGACGTTTTCCACGACTGCGATCTCTGTGGTTATTGTTCTGATTGCAAGTTGTTCTGCGGCTAGCTTATTTGAGTCTAGAGTGATCAATGGCATCAGCCAGTGACAATAGGCGCCACTTTAGTATCCTTTGGTCAATAGCCGTCACATACGGCTCACCATGTAAGAAAACGCCATGAGCGAACGAACGACTTCTGCAAGCTGGGCGATGGGGATTGTCAAAGCGCTGGAGATGGACGGCCTGGATTGCCGGGTTCTGTTCAAGCAGCTGGGGCTCGACTACGCGGCACTGGATGATCCGGATGCACGCTTCCCGCAAGATTCCATGACACGGCTGTGGCAACGCGCGGTCGAGTTGTCGGGTAACCCGGCCATCGGCCTGAACATGGGCAAGGTGGTGCGACCGGCGCAGTTCCATGTGACCGGTTACGCCTTGATGTCCAGCCAGACCCTGGCCGAAGGCTTTCGGCGCCTGGTGCGCTATCAGCGGATCATCGCCGAAAGTGCCGACCTGAGTTTCAAGCTGCTGGAAGAAGGCTACGCGCTGATTCTGACAGTACATGGCGACCATCTGCCGCCAACCCGGCAAAGCGCCGAAGCGTCACTGGCCTGTGCCTTGGCGCTGTGCAGCTGGTTGACCGGGCGTACGTTGCAGCCACGCAAAGTGCTGGTGCAAGGCGCCGAGCCGGTCAATCTGGAACCCTACAAACAAGCCTTCCATGCACCCCTGGTGTTCAACGCGCCTTACGATGCGCTGATTTTCGAACGCGCGGACATGGAAGCGCCACTTCCTACCGCCAACGAAGCCATGGCGCTGCTGCATGACCGCTTTGCTGGCGAGTACCTGGCGCGCTTTTCCGAGAGCCGCGTGACCCACAAGGCGCGGCAGGTGTTGTGCCGCCTGTTGCCCCAGGGCGAACCCAAGCGCGACACCGTGGCGCAGACGCTGCATCTGTCCCAGCGCACCTTGCAACGGCGCTTGCAGGAAGAGGGCACGAGCTTTCAGGTGCTGTTGGACGATACCCGGCGCGAGCTGGCCGAGCAGTATCTGGCGCAACCGACCATGACCTTGCTGGAAATTGCCTACTTGCTGGGGTTCGCTGATCCGAGCAACTTCTTCCGTGCTTTCCGGCGCTGGTTCGATGCCACACCCGGCGAATACCGGATGCGGCTGTTGCAAGCACCTGAAGCGGTCAATGACGCCAAAATGCCGGAATACACAGCACAAACACAGTGATGATCTCCAGTCGGCCCAGCAGCATGCCGAATGACAGAATCCACTTGGCGGCGTCCGGCAGGGTGGCGAAGTTGCCCGCCGGGCCGATGGTTTCGCCCAGCCCCGGGCCGACACCGGACACGGTACTGGCCGCGCCGGTGAGGGCGGTCATCCAGTCCACGCCGAGCAGCGACAGCAGCAGCGCAATCACGCAGATGGTGATCGCAAAGAAGAACGAAAAGGTCAGGATCGAACGCACGATTTCTTCGTCGAGGCGGTGACCGTTGTACTTCTGCTTGATCACCGCGCGTGGGTGAATCAGCTGGTTAAGGTTGGCCTTGAGCAGGATGTACGCGACCTGGAAGCGGAAAATCTTGATGCCCCCCGCGGTCGAGCCGGAGCAACCGCCGACAAACCCCAGGTAGAAGAACAGCATCAGCGAGAAATTGCCCCACAGGCTGTAGTCCCCCAGTGCAAAACCGGTGGTGGTCACTACCGATGTCACGTTCAGCGCCACGTGTCGCAGTGCGTCCAGCCAATGCAGCTGGGTCGTCCACCAATACCAGGTGCCGAGCACCAGCCAGGTCACCAGCAGCATGCCGAGCAGGCCTTGAACCTGTTGATCCTTGATCAGCGCCCGACGGTTACCCCGCAACGTGGCGACATACAAGGTGAACGGCAGGGCGCCGAGAATCATGATGACGATCGCGACCCAATGCACCGCCGGTTGCGGCCACTTGGCCAAAGACTGGTCGGAGGTGGAGAAGCCGCCGGTGGAAATCGCTGACATCGCATGGTTGATGGCGTCGAACAGGCTCATCCCGGCCCACCAGAACGCCAGGCTGCCGACAATGGTAATGCCGACGTAGGCCGCCACGATCAGCCGCGCCACCATGTGCGAGCGGGGCATGACCTTTTCCGAGCGGTCCGACGATTCGGTCTGGAACAGCCGCATGCCACCGATGCGCAGCAGAGGCAGGATCGCCACCGCCATGCCGATAAACCCGATGCCGCCGAGCCAGTGCAGCAGCGAGCGCCACATCAGGATGCCGGGGGACATGGTGTCCAGGCCGCTGAGTACGGTTGCGCCAGTGGCAGTGATGCCGGACATGCTTTCGAAGAATGAATCGGTGTAGCTGATGTGCTGGGTCAGCAGGAATGGCAGCGCGGCGAAGATGCACACCACCAGCCAACTGCTGACGGTCAGCAGGTACATGTCCCGGGGGCGCAGGTGAATGTGTTCGGGGCGTCCCGGAATCACCAGCGCCAGACCGGCGACAAAGGTGATCATGCTGGCCCAGAGGAACGACGGCAGGTCGCTGGTGCGGTCGAAAATGACCAGCGTGGCCATGGGTACGACCATGGAAATCGCCAGCGTGATCAGGAAGATGCCGATGATGAAACCAATGATCCGTAAGGTCGGCAACGCCATGAGGTCCGCTCGGCTGATAGTGGAAAGGTCGCCATTCTACCCGCGAGGCAGGGCATGTAAACCGGCACCGCTGTGGCAGTTACAGCTAGAATAGCCGCACAATTTTTTCAGGAGGTGGCCGATGCAGGCTCTCGACGCTTTGCTCAACCGTGTTTCCGTTCCACGACTGATTGAACCTGCACCCACTGCCGAGCAGCGCGAAGTGCTGTTTGGCGCCGCCATGCGCGCCCCGGATCACGGTCATTTGCAGCCTTGGCGTTTCCTGACGGTAGAAGGCGCGGCACGCGAGCACATGGGCGAGTTGCTGGCCGAAGCGGCGAAGTTAGCGGACAGCGAAGTCAACGAAGCGGCCATCGACAAGGCGCGCAATGGTCCGCTGCGGGCGCCGCTGGTGGTGGTGGTGATCGCCCGCGTGCAGGAGCACGTCAAGTATCCCAAGTCCGAGCAACTGCTGGCGGCGGGCTGTGCCGCCCACGGGATTTTGCTCGCGGCCTATGCGCAGGGCATTGGTGCGGTGTGGCGTACCGGCGACCTGGCTTACTCGGCGCATGTAGCCAACGGGTTGGGCCTGGCGGAAGGGGAAGAGGTGATTGCATTCCTGTATCTGGGCACGCCGCAGAAAGAACCGCGAGTGGCCGAGAAGGTCGATCTGACCCAGTTCGTCAGCGCCTGGCCAGGCAAGGCCTGATACCCCACATCCAGTGTGGGAGCGGGCTTGCTCGCGAAAGCGGTGTGCCAGTCAACAACCTGGTTGCCTGACACTCCCTCTTCGCGAGCAAGCCCGCTCCCACAGGTTTCAGGGTTGTACGATAGCTCCGGGCACCAACGGTAATTCCAGGCTGGCAATAAACCCGCCCTCCGGGTGATTGGCCAGCACCAGGCTGCCGCCATGCCGCTCCGCTGCTCGCCGGGCGATGGCCAGCCCCAGGCCATGTCCGGCCGCTGTCTGCCCCGGCGCCCGATAAAACGGCTCACCGAGCTGACTCAAATATTCGGCACTGACTCCAGGCCCGTGATCGCGCACGGTCACGACGATCCGCTCACCCTGGCGCAGCGCCTGCATTTCAATCGGCAGGCCTCCCACCGGATTGAAACGCTGGGCATTGCGCAGCAGATTGTCGACGGCCCGTTCGATCATGGTCGGCCAGCCCTTCAGATTCAGTTGCGACTCGGCTTCGAGGTGCACGAGCTGCTCGGGTGAACCGAGTTGTGCATCCTTGTGCACGGTATTGAGCAAGGTATTCAGATCCACCTCTTCGGCACTGGCGTTATCGGAGTCGACCCGCGCCAGCACGAGGATTTCGCTGATCAGCGCTTCCAGTCGGTCGCACTCACGGGTCAGGCGCGGCCAGAGCTGCTCCCGTTCTTGCGGCCCGGCTCGTTCGGCGAGCGCCAGCGCGATACGCAGGCGGGCGAGGGGCGAGCGCAGTTCGTGGGAGACATCGCGCAGCAGTTGTCGCTGACTGCCTATCAGGCTCTGCAGGCGCGCACCCATGCGGTTGAAGTCGTTGGCCAGCACGCCAAATTCGTCGCGACGGTTGGCCAGCTTGACCAGGCTGTTCTGTTGATACGTGGTCTGTCCCAGGTCATGCACCGCTCCGCGCAGACGGCTGAGCGGGCGAGTGATGGAAAAGGTCACCAGCAGGCTAAACAGGGTGAGCACCACCAGGGCGATTCCCAGGGCACTGAGTGGCCAAAGCAGGCTTTCGCGGTGCCAGGCGTCCAGTTCCGGGTGTGGAATGCGGTAGATGAACAGGTAGGTGTCACCGGTTTTTTCGCTGGTGAACTCATCAGTCAGACGTCGCCATGGCAGGCGTCGGTCCTCGTTGTTCTGGCGGGCCTCAAAGGCCGCCGCACGTTTGGGGAAGGTACCGCGTACGACCGGATCGCCGCTCTCGTTGAGCACCTGGACGTCGATGTGATATTGGCGTTTGCGTTGCTGGAGAATGTCCTGGGCGGCGTCTTCGCCCTGACTTTCGTAAGTTTGCGTCCACTGTTCGGCCAGCGTGTTGAGGCCCGGGTGGCGGCTGAGAATCCAGGCGTCCTGGTTGAGCATGTGCCCGAGCAGGATGGAAAGCCCTGCAACCAGAGCGATGGCCAGCCAGAAGCTGGCCAGGATACGCCAGAACAATGAACGCACAGGAAATCCTCGGATAAGCACCAAACCCTGTGGGAGCGGGCTTGCTCGCGAAAGCGTCGGCACATTCGACATAGATGCTGTCTGTCACACCGCCTTCGCGAGCAAGCCCGCTCCCACAGGGGATCAAAAACATCAGACCCAACGGTGTTGAGCCGTTGGGTCCGGGGTCAGCGCATTATTGCGCTTTTTGCGGTTGCTGCGCTTTCCAGGCCTTGAATTCAGCCCACTCGGCGCGACGCTCGGCCTGTTTTTTCTGGATCTCGTCGAATTTCTTCTGTTGATCCGGCTTCAGCACGGCGCGCACGTCGGCTTCGGCTTTCTGGTGCTTGGCAGTCATTTCGTCTTTCATGGCTTTCTGATCGGCTGGCGAGAGTTTCTCCAGGTACTTCTCGACCAGCTGCTTACGCTCATGCATCTGCTCGCCCATGATCTTGCGGATCTGCTCGCGCTGTTCGCGGCTCAGGTCCAGTTGACTGTAGGGGCCTTTACCGTGCATGCCGTGCATCTGACCGCCGTGGCGCGAGCCGTCCATCGGCCCATCCATCGGGCCTGCGCCTTCAGGCATGGCCATGGCAACGGTCGGCAGGGCAGCTGCGAACATCAGAGCGATAAGAGTCTTGCGCATGGTGTATCTCCTTGTCTCGTTCCCGGTACGTTCCGGATGAATGCAGATTACGCAGATCAAGGTCAGCGGCAGTCAGCGAAGCGTAAAGCTTGGGTAAAGATGGTTTTGTGCAGACCTGACAATTCCACCACATCGACGGACTAATTACACTTTGCTCGCCGCAACTCTCCTTTGTGCCAGGTATTACGCTAGCGCGCCTCTTTGAGCTGTGTTGGTCGTTTACGTAGGTAAAATCTGCCTTAATAATTTTGCTCTAGCATATTTTTTTATTGTGGGCAACTGCTTCAGTTGACAGGTTTGTGGTTTTCCGTGGCTTGGTTAGTGTCGGCACTCAGAGAAAGCAGTCGTCATGGCGAAGAACACCAATTTCGATGAGGGAGAAAGGCATGGTTGCGAGAAAGGTATTTGATGAGTTCACCGTAAAGTATGACGATATCCATCGGCAGTACTGGACCAACACGCTTAGTGAAGACAATCTTAAGCAATGGCATGAAGAAAGGCTTAAAACAGTTCTGCGTCACGTAAAAAACAAGTCCGTATTTTATGGTAAGCACTTTAAAGATATTGATGTCGAAGACATCACCCTGGCGAATCTCGCTTCACTTCCTTTTACCACTAAAGATGACTTAAGAGAGGCCGGGCTGGATATTTTGTCCGGCACACTTGAAGACAGTGTTTATTATTATGAAACTACCGGCACGACCGGTCCGGCAACCCCTTGTCCGCGGGATAAAAAAGAAAGTTATGCAAGTAACAAACAACTCGCGATGGCGTACCAAGCGGTGTTGGAGAAACATTTCCCTGCAGAGAAAACTGTTGTCGGCGTCATGGGGCCAACTGAGGTGCATTCCTTCGGCGATACCTTGGGTGATGTATGTCATCAGTTGGGTGTCTGTAACGCCAAAATCTGGCCGCACTCTCCGGTCATCGGCTATCCCAAGACGCTCCAGTTGATGAAGGACTTGCGTATCGGCGTCGTCGCGTCGGCCCCGGGACTGCTACTGGCACTGGCCAAGGAGGCTGAGCGGCAGGGTTTCAACCCGCGCGAGGACTTTCATTTGCGGGCGTTCATGATGAGCGGTGAGCTCTGTACGCCAGCCTTGAAGAACAACTTGTACAGCCTCTGGGGTTGTGAGGCCTACAACAGCCTGTATGGCTCACAAGAAGCGATGATTATTGCCGCTGCCAATACCAGCGACCAACTGATACCCCATCGACTCAACTACATCATTGAGGTGTTGAACCCGCAAACGGGCGAAAGTCTGGGTGACAGTGGTGAAGGGGAGTTGTGCGTCACCATGCTGATCGACGGCGTGAAACCGTTGATTCGCTACCGCACGGGCGATTTGGTCTGCATTCAAAAAGCAGCAAAAAAACCGATTGCCCTGGCGCAAGTAATGAAAGTGGTTGGGCGTGTCAAAGATTCCATGACCCTTAACGGCAAGGCCTTCACAGCTGGCCATATCGAGCAGGCGCTGCTTGAAGGTGTCGAGCAATGCCTAGGTTATCAAATCGTCATCAACTGCGTGAATGGCAGGGATACGGTGATCGCCAAAATGGAAATGTCCAGTTTTTACCGAGGTGATCGCAGCCAATTGACGTTGCTGATTCGTGAACGCGTGCGCGAGCGCCTGGGGGTTGAGGCGACAATCATGATGGTCGATGACCTTGATGACCACGTGAATCTGGGCAGTTGGTTCAGTTGGAAAGAAGCGCGAATTGTCGATCAGCGCAGCCGATAGGCGAGGGCACTGTATGAGTATGTCCGTACAAGTCGTGTCGGCGAAAAGTGAACTTTTCCAGAAAGTGTGTTCTTTAAGGTCTCGCTACATTGGTGACAACCCTGCCAGTGAGGAAAGTTTTTCCGATGCCGAGGCATTGCGCGATACCTACTCGTATCACATGGCTTATCTGGATGGAGACGAGATTGTCGGCGCTATCCGGATAACTCCGTTAGGACATGGCATGAGCTTTGTCGAACGGGTCGTTAATGTGGGGCTTTACTTCGCTCATCCAATGGATTCGTTTGACGCCAATCGTCTGGTGTTGGATGAGAAGTACAGAGGCGGTTTGCACTTGAGATTCTTTCTTCTGCAAACAGCCATTTGGTTGAAGGCCAATACGCAGTTTCGATACATCTCGGCTTTGTGCCGGGGGCGCTTGGCTGCCTTGTATGTCGATATCGGAGGGCATGTTCTGGCCGACGATATTATCTGGGCTAGCTGTCAATCATCACGTGATTACAGTTTGGTTTACCTGGAGTTGGAAACCGTCTTTAACACCATAAAAGGGAAAGTAGCTCATGGATAATTTCTTCAAAGATCTGGATGCCATTGTCGACAGCGGCTGGGCCAAAATCAAAAAAGGTCGCTATTGGAGTCACAGCCTTGAGCAACCGATTACGGTCGAACTTTATCAGCAGGTGATGCTCCAGGTTTACCATTACACCCGGTTCAACTCGATCAATCAGGCAGCCTGTGCATTCAGCGCGGATCCGGGTCAGACGACGCTGCTGCGCTTCGTTTACAAGCACGCACTTGAAGAGTTGGGCCACGAGAAAATGGTCCTTCGTGACCTAGAGTCCATCGCTGCCTTGCCTGCGTCGCTGCCTGCACCGCTTCCTCCCACTCAGGCGCTGATCGCTTATCTGAACGACGTGGCCATTCGCCTGGGACCGATTGCCCGTTTGGGTTACAGCTATTGGGCAGAAGAGGTGTATGGCCACATCCAGCCCATCCTGAACAAGTTCCGCGTAGACCTGGGACTTAAAGATGAGCAGATGACCTTCTTTGTCGCCCATTCGACCATTGATGAAAAGCACTCCGAAGAAGTGCGCCTGGCGATGCAACGCGCGGTGAAGACGGATGAAGAGCGAGCACAGATCAAAGAAGTGGCGAGGGTGACGTTGTACCTAACCGGTCAGTTGCTGGAGGAGTCGCTGCTGGAATATGAACGTCTCGTCGACGCGCCATTGGCCAAGGCATCCTGAACTGATGAAGCTGATCGTCATTGTCGGGTCAAGCCGGTCACACGGGGTCAGCAGTCGGGTGGTGTCGTTGATTCGACGCCACCTGAAAGGACGCGCATCGGTCGAAGATCTCTGGCTTCGCGATTTTCGTATCGACTACTGCGATGCCGATAACGCCTGTTCACACATCGATTGTTCTCTGCCAGACGATGTCGCCGCGATCGTCGATGAAATGGTCAAGGCGGACGCCATTCTGTACTTGCCAGTGATGCATGCCTATGGAACCAACAGCCGTTTCCAAGCGTTCCTGGAGCGGGTGGGGTATGGCTTCATGCGTCCGCGAGAGCGGCCACTGCGAGACAAACTTGCAGCGGTGGCGGTGGTGGGGCGTCGATACGGTCACACGGCGGTATTTGGCCAGGTGGTGCTCAATGTCCTGTTGAACAAAATGGTGTTGGTCGGCTCGGGGTTTCCGGCCACGTTCAACACACAACTGGTTCAGGACCCGGAAGCGGAACAGGCATTGCGGGAAACCCTGGATCGTCTCGTGGAGCACTATCAAAAGTTGAACGAACAACCCCGTCGCGGCGCCGAGCGTTTGCGCCTGCTCAAGCAAGTCCAATTTCAAACGGGATGATGGATAGATGCCTATTCGAGATTCATTGATAGCCGTACTAGTGGCATTCCTGTGGGGGGCACAAGTGACGGCGGTTAAAATTGGCGGGCAAGAGCTTCCGCCTATCCTCATGGTCGCTATGCGCTTCGCCTTGATGGCGGCTGTATTAGTACCTTTTTGCGGAGTCCCAAAACGTAGCGAACTGCTTCAAGTGTTCGGGATCGCTTCCCTGGTGGGGGCGCTTCATTTCGGATTGCTGTATTGCGGTATTTCGCGAGTGGATGCTTCGACGTCTGCAGTCGCTTACCAGTTGGCGACACCTTTCACTCTATTGCTGGCCTTTGCAATATTGGGGGAGCGCATCGCATTACCCGTCGTGGGGGGAATTGTCATCGCGTTGCTTGGCGTGTTGACGGTGTTGGGTGGCGTAGGCAAGGGCGGTGCGTTGTCGGGAATATTGCTGGTGATCGCTGCGGCTTTTGTCTTCGCCGTGGGAACGTTGCTCACCAAGCGCTGGGGACCTTTCAACCCGGTGGCGATAAGCGCGTGGACGGCATTGATTGCTGCGCCGGAGTTGCTGCTTGTTTCGGCTGCGGTAGAGGGGCAGGCGTGGAGTTCTGTCCTGACGGCCAGTCCGACGGCCTGGGCTGCCGTGCTGTATACCGCCGTAAGCGGCGGGCTGATTGGATTTGGCCTGTGGTATTGGCTTTTGGGCAGACACCCTATCCAGCGCCTGACGCCGTTTCTGTTATTGGTGCCAGTGTTTGCGGTCGCGGTCAGCCAGCTTCTTCTGAAAGAAGGTCTGTCGCTGAGCCTTGTTGTCGGCGGTGCGGCGGTTTTTGTCGGTGTCGGGCTTTGCCAGGTCCGCCTGCCGCCCCGGCAGGCTTGTGCAAGCAATAACCCAGCCGATTGATCGGCGAACCCGTTGAGAGGTTATTTTCCATGAAGTGGCCAGGTCAGTTGGTACTGCTCGCCTTGCGTCAGCAAAACCGGTTTCGCTACAGGCTTAAAGTCCGGCGCTGGAAAGCAGGCGTTTATGAGATCGCCTATTTGTACTCGAACGGCCACGAGGCCGGGCCCACCCTGGTGTTCCTCCATGGATTAGGGGCCAGTAAGGATCAGTGGGGGCCGCAAATTTACTCGTTGGTGGACGCTTACAACTGCGTTTTCCTGGACCTTCCCGGTGAGGGGGAATCCTCGTTCGACGGCGTACAAAGCTACAGTCCTGTGGCTCAAGTGGAGCGGTTGAAGGCTTTTTTCGATGCGCAGTCCTTCAAGGACGTCGTATTGATTGGCAGCTCCATTGGTGGCTGTATTGCCTGCCTTTATTCAGCCACTTATCCGGCAGAGGTATCCCGTTTAATCGCAATGGCGCCTGCCGGCTTGCCGGCGGCAAGGCTTAGTCCGGCCATGAGCAAGTTTCTTGAGTCTGGCAAGTATCCCTTTGGCTACCGGACCGTCAGTGAAATGCAGGGGCTTTGGGAGATCGTGTTTACTCGAGTGCCGAAGGTCCCGGCGTTTCTGGCAAAGGCTCTGGCTACCAAGGGTGCGCTTCGCTATGTGCGGGTCGGGAAAATACTGGGGGACTTCAACGGCGCCGGATTGTACCCGCTTCAAAAGCGGCTAGCTGACGTCCAGGCCCGGACCTTGATTGTGTGGGGGAGCAACGATCGCGTGTTTGATGTTTCTTGCCTGGATGAGGTCAACAATCTCCTGCCGCAAGCAAGTGTCTGCATCATTGAGGGCGCGGGGCATGTTCCGTATCTGGAGTGTGGCGAGCAGACCCTGGATGCTATCCAGCGGTTTCTTGCCTAAATGGTGCAGTAAGTTCTGCCTCTTTTTCGAGGTGGCTCTTTGCGTGAACCCGTGTGCAGTAAGCGACTGGAGGTGCGCGGCATGCACCAAGTCGATTCGATAGGCCCAGCAACCGACATGGGTCGCAGCTAAAGCTGAGTTCCGAGCAGCTTCAGGCGTTAGTTAGCGGGCTTCCCTGGTAGCGTCTTTTTTCTTACGGAGTAGTCCGTATGTATTAAAGGACATGTCTGACATACCCCGAACAGAGAATCAGGCAGAGTCGACGCCATGATTACTACCTCTTTCCTCGATACCGCACACAGCTTGGCTGTGCAGTTGGGAACTGCGCAGCATCGTGTGCTATCGGTTAGCTTGCCATGCGACCGCCTGATTGATGGATTCTTTAAATCAATAATTACGCTGATTGAGCCGCTTGCCAGCTTTGGTATCGGCTTGTGCGTTCGACTCTTATCTGTGTGAGTGGTTGGCAAAAATAAAGGAGTTATACCATGAGTGAGATAACTACCCCCGTCAGTGTTCAACTGCACACTGAACGCATGAAATGCGACCCGTTGGCTGTATATCAAGCGGCAGCAAAGGCAATAGGACCTGATCAGATATTTATTCTTGAGTCGCTGTCTGGCCCCAGTCGCGATCGTAAGGCGACTATAATTGGGATGGAGCCATTGCTGGCGGTAAAGATATATGAGGGGTACGCGACACTTGAGGGAAATGACCGGCTGACCGCACATTTAAGCAGTTCGCTGTTGGAACAGGGAATTGTTTTGGACGACAGTGAGCGTGTCAGCATTGATTCGAACGATGCCGTATGGGATTTGTTGCGTGCGTTACAAAAACCTTTTGACGTTCCGCGCCAGCCTAATCCCAGCCTCGCTTTTTTTGGTTACTTCTCTTATGACAGTGTCCGGTTTATCGAAGATATTCCTGACCTGACGGAGCGGACAAATGATTATCCGGTCATTGCCTTGACTGTGTTTCAGACGCTGGTGTATTTCCACGCCAATGGAACTGTGGATGTCATGGTTAACAATAGTTCTCTATGGAAGTTCCGCAGCACCGATGACTATGCATTACTGTTGGCCGATGCCATGGGCATTCCAGCCTCTGAGGCGCCGATTGTTTACCCATCCGTTACGGTTACTCGCGATACAGTGGAAAAAAAGCAGTTTCTTGGCTGGGTCGACAAGGCACTGGAGCACATTCGTCAAGGCGATATTTATCAAATTCAATTGGGTCACGAAGTGCAGATTGACACACCTGTAAAACCCTTTGATGTGTATCGGGCATTGCGCCTAAACAACCCGTCACCCTACATGTACCTAGCCAATTTGGGTGGGGTCGACCTGATCGGCGCCAGCCCTGAACTGTTTGTCCGGATCAAGGACGATCTGATCGAAATGAGACCCATCGCCGGAACCGTGGGGAAAACACCCGGCATACCCTCCAGCGAGTTGATTTTGAGCATGACGCGCTCTGAAAAAGAGCGAGCGGAACACCTAATGTTAGTGGATTTGTGCAGAAACGATATCAGTCACGTCTGTCAGCCAGGATCACTTGAAGTTGATGAGTTGATGTTAGTCGAGGAGTATTCTCACCTCTATCACATGGTGTCAAATGTGCGCGGTTTATTGCGTAAAGGCTTCGATGCATTTGATGTTATTAAGGCGTCATTTCCGGCGGGAACCATGACAGGTGCACCGAAGATTCGCGCGATGCAGATTATCGAAAGTATGGAAAACAGCCGGCGCGGGATATATGCCGGAGCGGTTGGCCTGATCGGATTCGACGGTAGCATCAATACGGCTTTGTGTATTCGGTCAGCAGTTCATAAAGAGGGCACCTATTACTTGAGGGCTTCCGCAGGTGTCGTCGCGGACTCGGCACCTGATAAAGAATGGACTGAAACATTCTACAAAATGAGCTCTGTTTATCGCGCCGTTACCGGAAGGGAGATGCTGTAATGAAAGTTTTTCTGGTTGATGCCTATGACAGTTTTGTATTTATTATCAGTCAGTACCTTGAGCAGTTGGGGCTGGAAACTCATGTAGAGCGTAATGATGTTCCGGAGCTGATTAAAAGGATTGAAGCGTATGCCCCGGATTTTTGCGTACTTGGCCCTGGGCCCGGCCACCCACAGAAAGCCGGTTATATCGAATTAATCCACCACTTTAAAGGGCGCTTGCCCATATTGGGCGTATGCCTTGGACATCAGGCTATTGGCTTGGCTTTCGGTGGCTCGATTATTCGGGCTGCCAATGTCATGCACGGAAAGATCAGCACGATAATTAACGATGGGCAAGGTGTGTACGCCCATACTAATGGCAAGTCGATCAAAGCGACACGCTACCATTCGTTAATTATCGATAACAAAAACCTATCCGAGGAACTGGAGGTGACATCCATCTCAAGTGATGACGGATACATCATGGGGGTTCGGCATCTAAAACATTCGATAGAGGGTGTCCAGTTTCATCCCGAGAGCATTCTGACGGAGGATGGTCTTGGGGTATTCAAAAGTTTTATAGGGCAGTATTGTTGCAAATCAGAAGTATAGGCGACGGACAACGGGTTGCCTGAACGGTAACTCGTATCTTCAATGTTGCATCGTATCGAAAAAAAGTTTCTATGTGTGGCAGGGACTCGGCGTGGATGACTTAAATATATATAGAAAAAAAGATGTACTCCTGAGGATTAACTTCAAACCGGTATTGGATGATTTCTCCGTATTGGCCAAGGATTTGCATCGGAGTGACTGGGAAAGGCACTTGCGCAAGGTGCTGCATCGAATCGGCTATGACAGTTACTTGCTTAGCCTAGGTTCCTCTACAACGAATGACCCTTTCAATAGGATTATGACGACTTACCCTTCTGATTGGCTAAGACGATACAAGGATGAGAACTTTATTCAGGTGGACCCGATAATAAGGCATTGCCGTCACCATTTTGTACCGCTTGTTTGGGTGGACGCACGGAGGCAGGCGCGGAGCAGGACCAACGAGTTCTGGAAGGCGCGTGAGGAGTACGGCCTTTTACAAGGGGTTAGCATTCCTCTGAGGTGTAACGAAATGGTCGGGTCACTCAATGTTGCTCACTGCATGAATTCTACAGATGAATTTGACGATGGGTTGGATGCCCCCTTAGGGAAGCTGTTCATGCTAATTCCGTTTCTTTTGGAAGGTTCACAGAAGCACCTGATAAAACCAGGCGAGAAATTCTGCAGCTTGACCCTGCGAGAGTCTGAAGTACTGAAATGGTCCTGTGTGGGTAAAACGACTTGGGAGATGAGCTGCATCTTGGGCTGCTCGGAACGCACCATCAATTTTCATATTGCCAATGCGAGTCGAAAACTAGGCTCTTTTAGCCGCCGGCAAGCGGTAGGCGTGGCTTTGGCGCAGGGATTGATTTCACTGTAGCAAACGATCATGGTGCGGCTGTTCATTTCAAATCGAATTTGATAGCAGACACCATGTATTGCAGTGAGAAAAAAGCGAAGGTGACCTGGTTTTTTTGTAAACGGTCAACTGACAGGAAGCTGCTCATATGACCGGAGACACTCATACACAAGTTTGAGGTCTCGCAGATCAGTCAGATGTGAAGTGGGGTGCTGACTTACGTCAAAGTAGTCAGGCGAAGGCTGTTTTTCGCGGCGGCTCTGAACCCCCAACGGTATCGATTTCGGATTCAGAGGCTGTAGTAGTAACCACGGCTGCGCAGCGCAACGATGCGCGGCCGGCCGTCGGGGTGCGGGCCGATCTTCTTGCGCAGATTGCTGACGTGCATATCGAGGCTGCGGTCGTACAGGGTCAGCTTGCGACCGAGGGCGATCTGCGCCAGTTCCTGTTTGTCCAGGGGCTCGCCGGGCTGCTTGAGCAAGGCTTCCAGCAGGCGGCTTTCTGAGACGGTGAGGGTGAACTCTTGCTCGTCGATGCTGACCACGCCGCGCACCGGGCTGAAACACAGGTCGCCCAGTTCCATCTGGCTGGACACCGCCGCCGGATGGCTGCGGCGCAGGACGGCGCGCAGGCGGGCGGTCAGTTCCCGTGGATCGCAGGGTTTGGCCAGGTAATCGTCGGCGCCGAGTTCCAGGCCGAGGATGCGGTCCAGAGGCTCGCCCCGGGCCGAGAGCATCAGTACCGGCAAGTCCGGGTGATCACTGCGCAATTGTTTGAGCAGTTCCAGGCCGCTACCATCGGGCAACATCACATCCAGCACCACGGCCGCCGGGGCAGTTTCGGCCAGTGCGCGGCGTGCGCTCTGACCGTCGTGACAGGCACGTACCTGAAACCCTTCCTGGCTCAGCCAACTGCTCAGGAGCTCACACAGCTCCTGGTCATCATCAATAAGTAACAGCTCGCTCATGACTCACTCAATTTAGCCATTGTCGACGTTTTCGACTTGCTCCACTGGCGAAGATACCGCAGAGCAGAGCCAATAGCGCTACCCCGGCGCCAATGACAAACCATTGTTGCTGGTCGGTCAGCAGGCGCGGCAGGGGGCTGCTGGCCTGGGCTTCCTTGAGTTGCAGCTTCAAGCGCTGGTTCTCCTGGCGCAACCGGGCCAGCAGCGGGCTTTCGCGTTCGCCATCGGCAGTTTGTAATTGTTTGCTCAGTTCTTCCCGTTGCCGTTCGCTTTCTTTCAAGCGTTGCTGCAGTTCGGTGATCTGGCTGCCGGCGCTCAAGGAAAGCGGCGTCGAGTTTCCACCCTCGGCGTAGTCTTCACCGTGGGCGGGCGCCACGATCGATAACGTGACCAACATCAGGCACAACGGACCTTTGCGCATGGCGACTCCTGGTTCCAATACGAGTATTGGAAAAGTTGTCGGCCGGCAAACGAGAATAATGAGCGATTGAGAACGCGATGAACCGATATGGTTCACCGCGTGGGAGGGAATTACGGCAGGACTTGCTTGAACGGCTTGACCAGAACGTTGGCGTAGACGCCTGCGGCGATGTATGGATCGGCGTCGGCCCAGGCCTGGGCGGCGCTCAGGGAATCGAATTCGGCGACGATCAGGCTGCCGGTGAAACCCGCCGCGCCCGGATCATTGCTGTCGACCGCCGGGTGTGGACCGGCCAGAACGATGCGACCTTCGCCCTTGAGCACTTGCAGGCGCTCAAGGTGTGCAGGCCGTGCGGCCAGGCGGGCTTCCAGGGAATTGGCGACGTCTGTGGCAATGATTGCGTAAAGCATGTCAGTCCTCGGTTTTTGGCGTAGTGGTGTCGGCATCGTGCAGATGGCGGGACAGGTAGATACCCTGGCCGACCAGGAACAGCAAAGTCATGCCCAGGCTGCCGAAGACCTTGAAGTCGACCCAGTAGCTCTGGAAAGTGAACGCGACAAACAGGTTGGCGGCACCGCAAAACAGGAAGAAGACGATCCAGGCGATGTTCAGGCGCGTCCAGACCGGCTCCGGCAAGGTCAGCGCGTGGCCCATGATGCGTTTGATCAGCAGGCTGTCACCGACGAAGTGGCTGCCAATGAACGCCAGGGCGAACAGCCAATTGACCACCGGGGCTTTCCACTTGAGGAACGTTTCGCTGTGGAACGCCAGGGTCAGGCTGCCGAAGACCAGGCAGGCGATCAGGGTCAGCCACTGGCTTTTCTCCAGCTTGCGCTGTTTGATGAACAGCGTGCCGTAGACCACCAGCGAACTGATGATCAACATCGCGGTGGCGCTGTAGATACCGCCTACAGTTACCTCGTGGCCGAGGATGTCGACGACCCTTGGATCGAGTTTGAAGACGATGAAGAACAGCAGGAGCGGGATGAAATCGATGAATTGTTTCACAATGGCAGCCAGAAGCAGGATGTGGCGGCATAATAACAAACATATGGGCGCGCGATAGCGCCAGCTGATTTGAGGTTACAAAGCCCCGTGAATGTTGATTTGCACTGCCATAGCACGGCCTCCGATGGCGCCCTGGCGCCTGCGGTTCTGGTGGCGCGGGCGTTCGAGAAAGGCGTGCGAGTCCTGGCCCTGACCGATCACGACACCCTTGAAGGCCTCGACGAGGCCCGCCAGGCGGCCACCGCGTTGGGGATGCAACTGGTCAATGGCGTCGAGCTGTCCTGCACCTGGGGCGGCGCGACCATTCATGTCCTGGGCTACGGTTTTGACGTGAATGCCGCACCGTTGGTCGAGGCCATCGCCAGACTGCATGATGGCCGCTGGCTGCGCTCCGAGGAAATCAGCCGCAAACTGGCGCTCAAAGGCATGCCGGGGGCGCTGGAGGGCGC
Source organism: Pseudomonas sp. A-R-19 (assembly GCF_019956575.1). Lineage (NCBI taxonomy): Bacteria > Pseudomonadati > Pseudomonadota > Gammaproteobacteria > Pseudomonadales > Pseudomonadaceae > Pseudomonas > Pseudomonas sp. A-R-19. The sequence goes on along the minus strand of NZ_JAHBDR010000049.1, from coordinate 87,470 downwards.
CCGGCAGATCCAGCAGGAGCTGGGCGACAGCGGCAACGCGCCGGCCCGCCCGCATTTCGCCGACTGGATGGTGCGCGAAGGTTTCGTCAAGGACCGCGCCGAGGCGTTCCGAAAATGGCTGGGCGCCGGCAAGCTGGGCGACGTCAAGCAACACTGGCCGACCCTGGAGGAAACCGTCGAAACCCTGCGCGCGGCCAAGGCCTGGGTCAGCCTGGCGCACCCCTGGCACTACGAATTCACCCGAAGCAAGCGACGTCGCCTGATTGCCGACTATATTCAAGCAGGGGGCCACGCCATCGAAGTGGTCAATGGTTACCAGCCTGCCGAGCAAGTGGGCAGCCTGGCCATTCTCGCTCGCGAATTCGGTCTGCTGGTCAGTGCCGGCAGTGATTTTCATGGCCCTGGAGGCTGGTCGGAGATCGGTGAATACCGGCCGCTCCCGGAGGATCTGCCACCACTATGGTGTCGATTCAAACATGACCCAATTATTGCCGCCGTCTGAACAGGTAGAGAACGTGAGTCAATTTTTCCAGATTCATCCGGAAAACCCGCAAGCGCGCCTGATCAAACAGGCCGTCGAGATCATCCGCAAGGGCGGGGTGGTGATTTATCCCACGGACTCTTCCTACGCCATTGGTTGCCAGATCGGCGACAAGGTCGCCGTGGAGCGCGTTCGGCGCCTGCGGCAGCTGGATGAAAAACACAACTTTGCGTTGATCTGCTGCGACCTGTCGCAACTGGGCCTGTTCGCCAAGATCGACACCGGCACGTTCCGCATTCTCAAGGCCCATCTGCCGGGGCCGTATACCTTCATCCTCAATGCCACCCGCGAAGTGCCACGACTGTTGTTGCACCCGAAGAAACGCACCATCGGCCTGCGCGTGCCGAGCCACCCGATTGCCCTGGCGCTGCTGGCGGAGCTGGGTGAGCCGTTGATGAGCGTGACCCTGATCATGCCTGGCGATGAAGATCCGTTGAGCGACCCGCATGAAATGCGTCAGTTGCTCGAACACCAGGTCGATCTGATCATCGACGGCGGCTTCGGCGGGATCAAGGCGTCCACCGTGATCAACCTCGCCGACGGCGAGCCGGAAGTCATTCGCGTTGGTTGCGGTGACCCTGCGCCGTTCATGGTCGAGGCCTAGATGTCCGCAGTAGAACCCGTCGACAGTCAGGCCGGAGCCCAGCAGGAACTGCCCTTCGCCATGGTCTATGGCCAGGCGGTCATGGAAATGCCGCTGGACCTGTACATCCCGCCTGATGCCCTCGAGGTCTTCCTCGAAGCCTTCGAAGGGCCCCTCGACCTGCTGCTGTACCTGATCCGCAAACAGAACATCAACATCCTCGACATCCCGGTGGCGGAAATCACTCGCCAGTACATGGGCTACGTCGAGTTGATGCAGTCGGTGCGCCTGGAGCTGGCCGCCGAGTACCTGGTGATGGCCGCGATGCTGGCCGAGATCAAGTCGCGGATGCTGCTGCCGCGGGCCGAAACCGTCGAGGACGAAGAGGACGACCCGCGCGCCGAACTGATCCGCCGCTTGCAGGAATACGAGCGTTTCAAGGCCGCCGCCGAAGGCATCGATGGCTTGAGCCGCGTCGGTCGCGACGTGGTGGTGCCCAAACTCGACGCCCCGGAGGCCCGGGCACGCAAGTTGTTGCCGGACGTGCGCCTGTCCGAGTTGCTGCTGTCGATGGCCGAGGTGTTGCGCCGTGGCGACATGTTCGAAAGCCATCAGGTCAGCCGCGAGGCGCTGTCGACCCGCGAGCGCATGAGCGATGTGCTGGAACGCCTCAAGGGCGGCGGGTTCGTGCCATTTGTCGAGCTGTTCACCGCTGAAGAAGGACGCCTGGGCGTGGTGGTGACCTTCATGGCGATCCTTGAACTGGTCAAGGAATCCCTGGTCGAGCTGGTGCAGAATGAGCCATTTGCCGCGATCCACGTGCGAGCCCGAGCCGAATAACGAGTCGAAACATGAACCTGACTGAACCCCGTGACCTGGCACCCTTGCTTGAAGCCTTTCTGTTGGCCTCGGGAAAGCCGCAATCTTTGGAAAGCCTGTTCGAACTCTTCGAAGAGGGCGAGCGGCCGGAACCGCCGGTCTTCAAGAAGGCCCTGACGATTCTGGCCAAGTCCTGCGATGGCCGCGCCTTTGAACTGAAGGAAGTGGCCTCGGGGTATCGCCTGCAAATTCGCGAAAAATTTGCGCCCTGGGTCGGGCGTCTGTGGGAAGAGCGTCCGCAGCGCTATTCCCGCGCCATGCTGGAAACCATGGCCCTGATCGCCTATCGCCAGCCGATCACCCGTGGTGAAATCGAAGATGTACGGGGCGTGGCGGTGAACAGCAACATCGTCAAGACACTAATGGAGCGCGAGTGGATCCGCATCGTCGGCTACCGCGACGTACCCGGCAAACCGGCGATGTTCGCCACCACCAAGGCGTTCCTTGATCATTTCAACCTGAAAAACCTCGATGACCTGCCGCCGTTGGCCGAACTGCGCGAACTGGAACCGGACCCGGTGCTGGATTTCGACGACGCCCCGGTGCCCGCCGGGCTGCAAGAGTTGGCCGACGCCAGCGCCGAGCCGGAAGAGCCGAAGGAAGAAACCAGTTTCCACACGTTGTTGTTGGAACTGGACAGCATGGAGGAGGGGCTCAAGACCGACTTCGACGACTTGCTGCGTGATGGCGCGTCGCCTGAGTTCGATTCGGAGCAGTCGGTTATCGAGCCAGAAGTTGAAGCGACAGAGCCCGAGCCCGAGCCTGAAGCGGAAATTGAACCGGAGCCAGAAGACGACATCCTTGGTGTCGCCGAAGCCCGGGAAAAACTGCTGGCCGCTGTAGCCGCCCTCGAACAACCGAAACCCGAGCCGGAACTGTCGGACGAAGAGGCCGAAGCCCTGGCCCTGGCTGAAGCCATCGAAGCCGAGCGCCGTGAGTTCGAAGACTGACCACAACCCTGTAGGAGCCGGCTTGCTGGCGATGCGGCCAACGCGGTGTCTCTGAGGGACCGCGGTGACGCCATCGCCAGCAAGCCGGCTCCTACAGAAGGTCGGTGATCGTCCGCGATCACCGGCCAGCGGAAAAACCAATAACCTTGCCTCGATCAGCTAGTCTCTGATGCGCAATCGCCCGCATGCGCGTATGATTCGCGACCCTTCGGCGATCCCTTCGCCCAAGTACCCAGTTTTCAGACCACACCGGGAGGTGCCCAGATGAGTATCAAAGACCAGAAAGACGACCAGGAAATCGGCCCAGCAGGCGAAAAACTGCAGAAAGTCCTCGCCCGTATCGGCGTCGGCTCGCGCCGTGACGTGGAAGCCTGGATCAGCCACGGCCGCATCAAGGTCAACGGCAAAGACGCCACCCTTGGCCAGCGTGTCGACATGCACGACGCCATCACCATCGATGGCAAGGTGATCAAGCGTGAAGAGGCCGCCGAATCGGTCCGCCGCGTGATCATGTACAACAAGCCCGACGGCGAGATCTGCACCCGTGTCGACCCGGAAGGTCGCCCGACCGTGTTCGACAAAATGCCAAAGCCGAAAGAAGGCCGCTGGATCAACATCGGTCGTCTGGACATCAACACCACCGGTTTGCTGATGTTCACCACCGACGGTGAGCTGGCCAACCGCCTGATGCATCCTTCCTACGAAATGGACCGTGAATACGCGGTACGTGTGCGTGGCGAAGTCGATGACGAGATGATCGAGCGCCTGAAGGCTGGCGTTGTCCTTGAAGATGGCCCGGCCAAGTTCACCGATATCAAGCAGGCACCAGGTGGTGAAGGCTTCAACCACTGGTACCACTGCGTGGTGATGGAAGGTCGTAACCGCGAAGTTCGTCGCCTGTGGGAATCCCAGGGCCTGGTGGTCAGCCGTCTGAAGCGCGTGCGTTTTGGTCCGGTGTTCCTCAACTCCGACCTGCCGATGGGCCGCTGGCGCGAAATGAGCCAGTACGAAGTCGACATTCTGAGTGCCGAGGTCGGCCTGACGCCGGTCGCGATGCCGCAGATGAACGCCAAGAGCAAAGACAAGCTGGACCGGATGCAGCGTAAATCCTCGCGTCCAATGGCCAAGACCGAGCGCGTGCGTACCCTGCGTCCGGCCACTGACGCGCCAGCCGCGCCACGAGCCAGCCGCGAACCGCAGATCGAAGGCGAGCGTCCAGGGCGCAAGCCAGTCGCGCGTCAGGACGGCGAACGCGGTCCACGTACGCCACGTCCGGCCAATGGTCGTACCGAGCGTGGCGAAGGTCGTGGTACGCCGGTAGCCGATCGCCCGGCCGACACCAAGCGCCCGGCCAAGCCTGCGCCGAAGCGTCCCGGGATCAAGCTGGTCGACGGTGACAAGCCATCGGGCAAGCGCCGTGGCGCACCGGCCGGTTCCGGCCAGCGTCCAGGCTTCGGTCGTCGCAAGCCGGAGTAATCGGCTGAGCGCTTGATAAAAAACGCCAACCTTCGGGTTGGCGTTTTTTTTGGGGGGCTTTCAATGGTTTGGAGTCCACTTCATTTTCAGCGTAGCCACGGTCCCTTGTAGGAGCCGGCTTGCTGGCGATGGGCTCAAGTGCACCGCGTTTATCCAGTTCATACGCGTTATCGGTAACGACCATCGCCAGCAAGCCTGCTCCTCCAGGTATTGCGTTATCTGTCTTCCCCGCGATAGTGCCAGTTGCCGCGCCGGGATGTCCGAAGTGGAAAGCTAAAATTACGCCCTGTAAAGAAATCCTGACGAAATCCGCCGATTAACCCCGTGGATTCACCTATCCCCGTATGCCGTAAGAAAACGCTTACACATCAGCGCCTTCCTTGCGCCTTCCAACCCTCTAGCCCGCTTGTTTCAACACTCCATGCAGGGTGTTATGCGCGCCATGCCTGTCGTGCAGGTGCATAACAAAAAGGAGGCGCAATGAACGCCGCAATCCAACTCTATCTCTCTGCGAGAGGCGGTTTTCCTGCCTTTCCCGTCGATGATCCGCAAGGATCTGACCCTTTTTTTGCAGCCGCCCGGGCCTCTCGGGGCGGACACAGGCAATCCCGGCAATAGACACGCTTGTCCAGCGGGTCTGGCAGCAGGGGGTTACAGGTGTACAATGCGCCGCGTTTTACCTGTGACCTCCTGCGCATCTGCGCAACCCTCAAGGCTATCCGCCTTGTTCACTCCGCCGCGTCACGAGCGTGTCGGGTTCGATTTCGTCACAGATAAAAACAAACAGGTGACGCATGACCGTTGTAATTACGCTGAACTCCTGGTGCCTGCGCTGGGGTTTGATCGGTGCCGCTTAACGCCTTTCTTGAGCAGCAACGCCTACTGAACATCATCAAACCTTGCGTGAGACCCTTTTCATGAGTGGACAAAACCCGCAATCAGGCGAGCTGAAACGCGGCCTGAAAAATCGCCACATTCAACTGATTGCCCTCGGTGGTGCAATCGGTACCGGCTTGTTCCTCGGCTCGGCCGGGGTGCTGAAATCCGCTGGCCCGTCGATGATCCTTGGCTACGCCATCTGCGGCTTCATTGCTTTCATGATCATGCGCCAACTGGGCGAAATGATCGTCGAAGATCCGGTGGCCGGCTCCTTCAGCCACTTCGCCCACAAGTACTGGGGCGGCTTTGCCGGTTTCCTGTCGGGCTGGAACTGCTGGATCCTGTACATCCTGGTGGGCATGTCGGAGCTGACGGCGGTCGGCAAATACATCCACTACTGGGCGCCGGACATCCCGACCTGGGTCTCCGCAGCTGGCTTCTTCGTGCTGATCAACGCCATCAACCTGGCCAACGTCAAAGTCTTTGGCGAGGCCGAGTTCTGGTTCGCAATCATCAAGGTCGTGGCGATCGTCGGCATGATTGCCCTGGGCAGCTACCTGCTGGTCAGCGGTAATGGCGGCCCGCAAGCAGCGGTCAGCAACCTGTGGTCCCACGGTGGCTTCTTCCCGAACGGAATCACCGGTCTGGTGATGGCCATGGCGTTCATCATGTTTTCCTTCGGTGGCCTGGAAATGCTCGGTTTCACCGCTGCCGAAGCCGACAAGCCGAAAACCGTGATCCCGAAAGCCATCAACCAGGTGATCTACCGGATCCTGATTTTCTACATCGGCGCCTTGGTGATCCTGCTGTCGTTGACGCCGTGGGACAGCTTGCTGACCACCCTGAACGCTTCCGGTGATTCCTACAGCGGCAGCCCGTTCGTACAAGTGTTCTCGATGCTGGGCAGCAACACCGCCGCGCACATCCTCAACTTCGTGGTCCTGACCGCGGCGCTGTCGGTGTACAACAGCGGTACCTACTGCAACAGCCGTATGCTGCTGGGCATGGCCGAGCAGGGTGATGCGCCGAAGGCGTTGGCGAAGATCGACAAGCGCGGCGTGCCGGTACGTTCGATCCTGGCCTCGGCCGCCGTGACCCTGATCGCGGTACTGCTGAACTACCTGATCCCGCAAAATGCGCTGGAACTGTTGATGTCGCTGGTTGTTGCCACCCTGGTGATCAACTGGGCGATGATCAGCTACTCGCACTTCAAGTTCCGCCAGCACATGAACAAGACCAAACAAACGCCGCTGTTCAAGGCCTTTTGGTACCCGTACGGCAACTACATCTGCCTGGCGTTCGTGTTGTTCATTCTCGGCGTGATGCTGTTGATTCCGGGGATCCAGACATCGGTGTACGCGATTCCGGTGTGGCTCGTGTTCATGTGGGTCTGCTACGGCATCAAGAACAAGCGCAGTGCGCAACATGCGTTGCAGGCGGCAGTGAAGTAACTCCGCGCAAAAACAACAAACCCGGCCATGCGCCGGGTTTGTTGTTTTCAGGCTTCACACAAATCCCTTTGTGGGAGCGGGCTTGCTCGCGAAAGCGGTTTAACCGTCGGTATTCAAGTCGACTGACACTCCGCATTCGCGAGCAAGCCCACAGGGGATTTGTGGCGTGCTGAAGATCTGATCGCGGTATCCTGCACGTTCTGAATACGGACGCTTTTCCATGCTGGTGATTTCCAACAACGTGCATCTGCCGGATGCCGAGATCGAGTTGACGGCCATTCGCGCCCAGGGCGCCGGTGGGCAGAACGTCAACAAGGTCTCCAGTGCCGTGCACCTGCGCTTCGACATTCCGGCGTCGTCCTTGCCCGAGTTCTACAAGGAGCGGCTGCTGGCGCTGCGCGACAGCCGCATCACCAGCGACGGTGTGTTGATCATCAAGGCCCAGCAATACCGCACGCAGGAGCAGAACCGTGCGGATGCTTTGGAGCGTTTGGTCGAGTTGATCCAGAGCGCCACCAAGGTCGAGAAGAAACGCCGCCCGACCAAACCGACCCTTGGCTCGAAGACCCGTCGCCTCGAATCCAAGAGCAAGCGTGGCAACATCAAGGCCGGGCGCGGCAAGGTCGACTTCTAGGGCGTGTCCCGCGCTTCGCGTTGCTTCGGCGCCTGCCGGTACAGGTACAGGCTCAGCATCAAACCGCTGAGTGCGGCGAGGGCGGCGAACAGGAAGATCGATGCAAAACCAAATCCTGCCGCAATCGCACCGGCCAATGGTCCGGTAATGCCCAACGACAAGTCGATGAACAGCGAATAGGCACCGACAGCCGCACCACGGCTGGAGGCCGGTACCAGGTTGACCGCTTCCACTCCCAGCGCCGGAAACACCAGCGAAAAGCCGAAGCCGCTCAGTGCCGCACCCGCCAGTGCCCAATGGGCATCCGGTGCCAGCCACAGCAACAGCAAGCCGAGGGTTTCCACCGACAGGCAGGCGATGGCCACGCGAAAGCCGCCGAGGCGGTTGATCAGGTTGCCGAACAGCAGGCGCGCGCCGATGAAGCTGGCACCGAACAGGCTCAGGCACAGCACCGCGTTGTCCCAGTGTTGCGTGGCGTAATACAGGGTGATGAAGGTGGCGATGGTGCCAAAACCGATGGAGCCCAGGGCCAGGCCGCAGCCGTGGGGGAAGACCCGCCCGAGCACGTGCATGAACGGCAGGCGCTCACCGGCGACGATGGGCGCGGCGGTTTTCGGCCAGGCCAGCAGCAGGCCGAGCGCGGCCAGCAAGACAATGCTCACGCCCATGCTCCACAAGCCCAGTTGATGGACGAGCAACACGCCCAAGGGCGCGCCGACGGCCAGTGCGCCATAGCTGGCGATACCGTTCCAGGAGATGACCTTGGCGGTGTTCGCCGCGCCGACCCGGCCGATGCCCCAGCCAATCGAGCCTGAGCCCACCAGGCTTTCCGCGCTGCCGAGTACCAGGCGACCGATCAGCAGGCTGATCAGGCTCAAGGCCGGCAGGCTTTGGGTCCAGGCCGAAATCAGCATGAATACACCGCTCAAGCCGCAACCGGCCAGGCCGTACATTACGGCCAGTTTACTGCCCTTGTTGTCGATGATCTTCCCGGCATAAGGGCGGCTAAGCAGGGTGGCCAGGTATTGCACGCTGATCACCAGGCCCGCGACCACGGCGCCGAAGCCCAGGTCGGTGTGGACGTAACCGGGCAATACGGCCAGGGGGATGCCGATATTCAGGTAGCCGATGAAGGTGAAAAGGACGATGGAGACGACTTGCAGCGTGACCGCCAGGGGGCGCTGGTTTTCAGGCATGGGTAAAGGTCCACGGTAAAGCAGGATAGATAGGCTGCTTATGATAGCGGTGTGGACGCTCGTTGGTTGTGAAAAAGTAAAACTATTTGCCGGGCGGCGTCATTCAGCTTTGACGGGAGCGACCAGTTGCGTGGTGACCAGGGCGGCCAGGGCGTTTTCCTGGGTGCCGAAGCGGGCGAGCAACGAGGCTTGTTTCTCGGGGGAGAGGCGATTCCAGATCTCGATCATTTTCTCGGCGGTGCCAATCAGGACGCTGGCCTGCGCTTCGCTGAATTCATCGGTCATGGATAGAGTTCTCGTTTCAGGCAGTGTGGAAAGCGCATGTTAGCGCTTTCCACACGGTCTGTACGGCGGGTGTTTCAGTCTTCTCTGTCAGCCTGGCGGCTGTCAGTGGCTTCTTTCGGCTCGGGCTGTTGGGCGCCGGCTTGTTGCGTGGTCGTCTGCTCAGGTACGTGCAGGCTTGGGAAGGGGAGATTGGGAATCTCGTGCATGGTTGCGCTCCTCGCTAAGTCTGTTGATAGATCTGGTAGATCCGCGCTTTAAAAAAGCCTGGGCAGGATACAGCACTGAAAATGACAAACGGACTTTTATATCCATTTGTTTCGACGGATGGGGTTGTATAGACAGAGGGGGCAACACATAACAAATGTGGGAGCGGGCTTGCTCGCGAATGCGGTGGATCAGTCAGCTTTGAAGTCGACTGACACTCCACATTCGCGAGCAAGCCCGCTCCCACATAGGGTTTGCAGTGCGTTTATGCTATCTGCAGACGCTGGCAATCGCCTCGGCCAGCAGATCCAGGCGCGTGGCATCGATGCCAGCCACGTTGGCCCGGCCGGAGTTGACCATGTACACGCTGTGATGATCGCGCAGGTTCTTCACCTGCTCAGGCGACAGGCCGGTGTAGGAGAACATCCCGCGTTGCACGCCAATGTGCGCAAAGCGCTCGCGCAAGCCGTGAGGCTCCAGCGCCTCCACCAAACCGCTGCGCAGTTGGGCGATACGCAGGCGCATACCTTCCACTTCGTCAGCCCAGAGGTTTTTCAACTCCGGGTCGCCGAGGATGGTCGCGACCACGGCAGCACCGTGATCCGGTGGCGTCGACCACAGGTTGCGGGCGATGTTGGCCAGCTGGCTGCGGATGTCGGTGAGCTTGTCGGCGTTTTTCGCGCAGACAATCAGCGCACCGGTGCGGTCGCGGTACAGGCCGAAGTTCTTCGAGCAAGAGCTGGTGATCAGCAGTTCCGGCAATTCGGCGGCGAACAGCCGGGTCGACCAGGCATCCTGCTCCAGGCCATCGCCGAATCCTTGATAGGCGAAGTCGATCAGCGGCAGCAGTTCGCGCTTGCGGACTACCTCCAGCACCCGTTGCCAGTCCTCCTGGGACAGGTCGAAACCGGTCGGGTTGTGACAGCAGGCGTGCAGCAATACCACATCGCCCTTGGGCGCTTCATTGAGCGCCGCCAGCATGCCGTCGACGTCGAGACGGTTGTCACTGCCCACGTATGGGTAGTGGCTGACCTTGACCTTGGCTGTCGCAAAAATCGTTTCGTGGATCGGCCAGGTCGGGTTGCTCAACCATACGCCGCGTCCCGGCAGGCATTGGGCGATAAAGTCCGCGCTCAGGCGCAAAGCCCCGGTGCCGCCCGGAGTCTGGGTGGCGCCAGCGCGTTGTGCGGCGATCACTGCCGAGTCCGCGCCGAGCACCAGCTCATTGATCGCTTTACCGAACGCCGGTTCGCCGTGACCACCGATGTAGGTCTTGGTCGGCTGACCGTCCACCAGGCGTTGCTCGGCAAGTTTCACCGACTCGAGAATCGGCGTCAGGCCCTGGGCGTCTTTATAGACACCCACGCCCAAATCGAACTTGCGCGGGTTCGGGTCCTGCGCGTAGGCCTCCATCAGGCCGAGGATCGGGTCGCCAGGTACTCGACCGATGGCGTCGAAGTGCATTACTTGCGCCCCTCAGCGTCCTTGGCAACGATGTCAGTGCGCGCGGCCATGATGAAGTCGTTGCGGTGCAGGCCCTTGATCGAGTGGCTCCACCAGGTCACGGTCACTTTGCCCCACTCGGTCAGCAGGCCTGGGTGGTGGCCTTCAGCCTCGGAGATTTCACCGACCGCGTTGGTGAACGCCAGGGCGTGTTTGAAGTTCTTGAACAGGAAGACCTTCTCCAACTGCATGATGCTGTCGCGAACTTCGATGTTCCAGTCCGGGATCTGTTTGATCAGGATCGGCAGTTCTTCGTCGCTGACTTGTGGGGCGTCGGCGCGGCAGGCTTCGCAATGGGCTTGGTTCAAAGTGGACATGGTGTGTTTCCTGAAATCGAGTGTTTTTATATCGGTCGACAGTACCGTCACGCTAAACCAAAGCGACGGTGACTGACAGACTCACTTGTCAGCAAAAGTCGCGGTTCACGCAGCTTTTGGTTTTGGCGGAAATTTCGGTGCGTGCAGACCCATCTGCATCGCTTGCTTGACCATGCCCATGATGTCTTCGTGAGCCAGGTCGAACAGACGCTTGAGATTTGGCAGGGTGAAGTACAGTGGCTGCAGGATGTCGATGCGGTATGGCGTGCGCATGCATTCCAGCGGATCGAACGCCTGATGCTCAGGCTCGTCCGACAGGCAATACACGGTCTCTTTCGGAGAAGACAGGATGCCGCCGCCGTAGATGCGCTGGCCTTGCGGGGTGTCGACCAGGCCAAATTCGATGGTCATCCAGTACAGGCGCGCCAGGTACACGCGTTCTTCCTTGGACGCCTTGAGGCCGAGCTTGCCGTAGGTGTGGGTGAATTCGGCGAACCACGGGTTGGTCAGCAACGGGCAGTGGCCGAAGATCTCGTGGAAAATGTCCGGCTCTTGCAGGTAATCCAGTTCCTCGCGGGTACGAATAAAGGTCGCTACCGGAAACTGCTTGCTGGCCAGCAATTCGAAAAAGGTCTGGAAGGGAATCAGTGCGGGAACCCGGGCAACCTGCCAACCGGTGGTTTCACCGAGGACCTTGTTGATTTCGCCGAGTTGAGGAATGCGGTCGTGGGGCAGACCGAGTTTTTCGATACCGTCCAGGTATTCCTGGCACGCACGCCCTTCGATCACTTTCAGTTGGCGAGTGATCAGCGTGTTCCACACCGCGTGTTCTTCGGCGGGGTAGTCGATAAAACCTTGCGCATCGGGCTCGCGAGCCACGTATTGCGTCTGCTTCATGCTGCTCTCCTGCTAGGGGGCTTCGTTCTTGTTTTGTGCTGCTATGGACCTAGAAATACCCCATGAATTGCACCGTTGCAGCAGGTGCTCGGCGTAACCCGCAGGAAAAACCCTCGATAATCGTAAAGTTTTCGTTACGTATTTGGCCCAAGTGCGTAAATGTTGAGATTGGCGGGTGGGAAAAGCCCTCCACCTGTCACATAATCTTGACGACTATCTTGGCGCTGCCGCAGAAAACTCCACCTCAAGGGTGTCGTAGCCCCCTGTGGGAGCGGGCTTGCTCGCGAAAACGGTCTATCTGATACATCAATGTTGGCTATGCCGACGCCTTCGCGAGCAAGCCCGCTCCCACAGTTTGTGCGTCAGGCATCGACCTCAATCACTGCTCTTTCAGGCCTTTTATATGCGTATCAAAGTCCACTGCCAGAACCGCATCGGCATCCTGCGCGACATTCTCAACCTGCTGGTGGAGTACGGGATCAACGTGGCTCGCGGTGAGGTGGGGGGGGAGCATGGCAACGCCATCTACCTGCATTGCCCGAACCTGATCAATATTCAGTTCCAGGCCTTGCGTCCGAAATTCGAAGCGATTGCCGGGGTCTTTGGCGTCAAGCGTGTAGGGCTGATGCCGAGCGAGCGTCGTCATATGGAGCTCAATGCACTGCTCGGTGCGCTGGAGTTTCCGGTGCTGTCGATCGACATGGGTGGCTCCATCGTCGCGGCCAACCGGGCAGCGGCGCAGTTGCTGGGTGTGCGGGTCGACGAGGTGCCGGGGATTCCCCTGTCGCGCTACGCCGAGGATTTCGATTTGCCGGAACTGGTGCGCGCCAACAAATCGCGGATCAACGGGCTGCGGGTCAAGGTCAAGGGCGACGTGTTCCTGGCCGACATTGCGCCTTTGCAGTCGGAGCATGACGACAGCGAGGCCATGGCCGGTGCGGTGTTGACCCTGCACCGCGCCGACCGGGTGGGTGAGCGTATCTACAACGTGCGCAAGCAGGAATTGCGTGGCTTCGACAGCATCTTCCAGAGTTCTAAAGTCATGGCGGCGGTGGTGCGCGAGGCGCGGCGCATGGCGCCACTGGATGCGCCGCTATTGATAGAAGGGGAAACCGGCACCGGCAAGGAATTGTTGGCGCGGGCCTGCCATCTGGCCAGTCCTCGCGGGCAGTCGCCATTGATGGCGCTCAATTGCGCCGGTCTTCCGGAGTCCATGGCCGAGACGGAGTTGTTCGGTTACGGCCCCGGTGCCTTCGAAGGGGCGCGGGCCGAGGGCAAGCTCGGGCTGCTGGAGCTGACGGCGGGCGGTACGCTGTTTCTCGATGGCGTCGGCGAAATGAGCCCGCGCTTGCAAGTGAAATTGCTGCGCTTTTTGCAGGACGGTTGCTTCCGCCGTGTAGGCAGCGATGAAGAGGTGTACCTCGACGTGCGAGTGATCTGCGCGACCCAGGTCGACCTGTCCGAATTGTGCGCTCGCGGCGAGTTCCGCCAAGATCTCTATCACCGCTTGAACGTGTTGTCGCTGCACATCCCGCCGTTGCGCGAATGCCTTGATGGCTTGACGCCGCTGGTGGAACACTTCCTCGATCAGGCCAGTCGGCAGATTGGTTGTCCGTTACCCAAGCTCGCCCCGGCGGCAATGGAGCGGCTCAGTCACTACCATTGGCCGGGCAACGTGCGGCAGCTGGAGAACGTGCTGTTCCAGGCGGTTTCCCTGTGTGACGGCGGGACGGTCAAGGCTGAGCATATTCGTCTGCCTGACTATGGTGTGCGTCAGCCATTGGGCGACTTTTCGCTCGAAGGCGGACTGGATGAAATTGTCGGACGCTTTGAAAAAGCAGTGCTGGAGCGGCTTTATTCGGAGCATGCCAGCAGCCGATTGCTCGGCAAGCGGCTGGGTGTCTCTCATACAACGATTGCCAACAAGTTGCGTGAATATGAAATAGGCAAACTTGAGCGTTGAGGCTTGTTAAAATAAGAATGTTTAGTGAGTGTTAATAATTGTCCAGTGTGTTTTATTCTTGTTTAAAGCGCTAAATTCCTTCCATTGATCTGAATCATGGAAGTTGCCGAACAAGCCATCTAGGCTTTTCTCACAGTTTGGCAGGAGCGCTAACCATGCCATCAATGGATGACTCTACCCGGCGAGTTCGCAAAGAAACTCGCCTGTTCTATTTCCTGATCATTGTTCTGTTTCCACTGTTATCGGTGGCGATAGTCGGTGGTTACGGTTTTTTTGTCTGGTTTCTGCAAATGCTCCTCGGTCCGCCAGGCCCCCCTAACTGATTGCCATCTATCTCTAATTCAGCAGGGAGTACGGGTCATGGAAAAGACGCTGCATATTGCCAGCCTGGTGGTACATGCCCGTCCTGCCTTGTTCGAGGCGGTGAAAGCCAATCTGCGTTTGCTCAAGGGCGTTGAGCTTCATCAGGAAAGTCCCGCCGGCAAACTGGTGGTTGTGCTGGAAACCGAACACGAAAGCCAGATCCTTCAGCGAATCGATCAGATCAACCGCTTGCCGGGTGTGCTCAACGCCGCTCTGGTTTATCACGAAATTCTCGATGTAACGGGAGAAAACACATGCCTATGACGCGGCGAGAGTTTGTTAAAGCCCAGGCTGCGGGGATCGCTGCGGCGGCTGCGGGCCTCCCGGTGTTTACCTCTGCCAGCAACCTGGTTACCGAAGAAGACATGGTCGCCTTGGACTGGAACAAGGCGCCCTGTCGTTTTTGTGGTACCGGTTGCAGTGTCATGGTGGCGACCAAGGACAACAGGGTTGTTGCAACCCATGGTGACGTTAAAGCCGAGGTCAATCGCGGATTGAACTGCGTCAAAGGATACTTTCTATCCAAGATCATGTACGGCGTTGATCGGCTGACTCAGCCGCTGTTGCGCATGACCAACGGGCAATATGACAAACAGGGCGAGTTTCAGCCGGTGTCCTGGAAGCAGGCGTTCGATGTGATGGAGTTGAAGTACAAGGAGGCGCTGAAGAACAAGGGCGGGGAATCGATCGCCATGTTCGGTTCCGGACAGTGGACGGTCTGGGAAGGGTACGCGGCCAACAAATTGATGAAGGCGGGGTTCCGCTCGAACAACATCGACCCCAATGCACGCCATTGCATGGCCTCGGCGGTCATGGGGTTCATGCGCACTTTCGGTATCGATGAGCCGATGGGCTGTTATGACGATATCGAAGTCACCGATGCATTCGTCCTGTGGGGTTCAAACATGGCGGAAATGCATCCGATTCTTTGGAGTCGGGTGACCGATCGCCGTTTAAGTCAGCCAAATGTGAAAGTGGCCGTGCTCTCTACTTTCGAACATCGCAGTTTTGAATTGGCCGACATTCCGATGGTGTTCAAGCCACAGACTGATTTGCTCATTCTCAACTACATCGCCAACCACATCATTGAAAGCGGTTCGGTCAACAAAGACTTCGTCAGCAAGCACACCAAATTCGCCAAAGGCACCGATGACATCGGCTACGGTTTGCGTGCCGATAATCCGCTGGAGATGAAAGCCAGGAATGCCGACAAGGCGAACACCTGGACCGACATCGACTTCGAGCAATTCGCCGCTTTCGTAAAACCCTACACCCTCGAACGCACCGCCAAGGAAACCGGGGTGCCGGCCGAGCGCCTCAAGGCATTGGCCGAACTGTATGCCGACCCCAAGCGCAAGGTGGTTTCGTTCTGGACCATGGGCTTCAACCAGCATACCCGCGGTGTGTGGGCCAACAACCTGATCTACAACATTCACCTGTTGACCGGGAAGATCAGCGAGCCGGGCAACAGTCCTTTCTCGCTGACGGGCCAGCCTTCGGCCTGCGGGACTGCGCGTGAAGTGGGCACGTTCTCCCATCGCTTGCCGGCCGACCTGGTGGTCACCAACCCGGCGCACCGCGCCACCGCGGAAAAAATCTGGAAGCTCCCGGCGGGCACCATCAAGGAAAAGGTCGGGTTCCATGCCGTGCAGCAGAGTCGCATGCTCAAGGATGGCGTGCTCAATGTGTATTGGACGATGGCCAGCAACAACATGCAGGCCGGGCCTAACATCATGCAGGAAGTGCTGCCGGGGTGGCGCAACCCCGAGAACTTCGTGGTGGTGTCGGATGTGTATCCCACCGTCTCGGCACAGGCAGCCGATCTGATTTTGCCCACGGCGATGTGGGTCGAGAAAGAGGGCGCTTACGGCAACGCGGAGCGGCGTACGCAGTTCTGGCATCAACTGGTCTCGGCGCCGGGTGACGCCAAGTCGGATCTCTGGCAATTGGTCGAGTTTTCCAAGCGCTTTAAAACCGACGAGGTTTGGCCGCAAGAGCTGTTGGACGGTTCACCGCAATACAAGGGCAAGACCCTGTATGAGGTGCTGTTCAAGAATGGCCAGGTCGATGAGTTCCCGGTTGAGCAGATGGCGGCGGGTTATCAGAACGACGAAGCCCGGGATTTCGGTTTCTACCTGCAAAAAGGCCTGTTCGAAGAATATGCCCAGTTCGGCCGTGGACATGGTCATGACCTTGCACCCTTTGATCGTTATCACTCCGAGCGCGGGTTGCGCTGGCCTGTCGTCGAAGGCAAGGAAACGCTTTGGCGCTTCCGTGAGGGTTACGACCCCTATGTCGAAAAGGGCAGTGGCGTGCAGTTCTACGGCTACCCCGACAAGAAGGCGATCATCTTCGCGCTGCCCTACGAGCCTCCTGCGGAAGCCCCGGACGCGGACTTCCCGTTCTGGTTGAGTACCGGTCGGGTGCTTGAGCATTGGCACACCGGGACCATGACCCAGCGTGTCGAAGAACTCTATAAAGCGGTCCCCGACGCGCTGGTCTACATGCACCCGGCCGATGCCAAGGCCTTGAATGCCCGGCGTGGCAGCGAAGTGAAACTGATCAGTCGGCGCGGCGAAATGCGTGCGCGCATTGAAACCCGGGGGCGCAACAAGCCGCCCCAAGGTCTGGTATTCGTGCCGTTTTTCGATGCCAACAGGTTGATCAACAAAGTCACGCTCGATGCGACGGACCCCATCTCCAAGCAGACTGACTACAAGAAATGCGCGATCAGGATTGAGTTGATCAAGACGGCATAAGGAGAGCTTTCATGAATTATCGTTCGCTGCCCCTGCTTGCTGCTCTGCTGGTCTGGTTGCCCGTAGCGTTTGCGGCAGACCCTGGTTACCCACTGGATGCGCCAGCGCCGGACGGGCGGCGAGTCGGCGGGACCCTGACCCAGGAGCTGCCGGCACCGCCCATCGCGGAAGACGAGAACAAGGACCTCAAGCGTGAGCGCAATTACCCCGAGCAACCGCCCACCATTCCCCACAGCATTCGCGGCTATGCCATCGACAAGAACAGCAACAAGTGCCTGTCCTGTCACAGTCGCGCCAACAGTGCGCGTACCCAGGCGTCGATGATCAGCATCACGCACTACATGGACCGTGACGGCCAGGCATTGGCGGCGGTGTCGCCGCGCCGATACTTCTGCAACCAGTGTCACGTGCCGCAAAAGGATGTGAAGCCACTGGTGAGCAACAGCTTCAAGAACATCGACCAGGTCTTGCAAGACGAAATCAACCGCCAGCCGAAACCTTGAGGAGAGGCCATGAAATCTTTGCTTGCCTTGCTCAAGGATTATTGGGGTGTGCTGCGTCGGCCCAGCGTGCATTACAGCCTGGGCTTCCTGACCCTCGGCGGGTTTATCGCCGGGGTGATTTTCTGGGGCGGGTTCAACACCGCGCTGGAAGCGACCAACACCGAGAAGTTCTGCACGTCCTGCCATGAAATGCGCGACAACGTTTATGTCGAGTTGCAGGAAACCATTCACTACACCAACCGCTCGGGCGTGCGCGCCACATGCCCGGACTGTCACGTACCCCACGAGTGGACGCACAAAATCGCCCGCAAGATGCAGGCTTCCAAGGAGGTATGGGGCAAGTTGTTCGGCACTATCAGTACCCGGGACAAGTTTCTGGACATGCGTCGGGAGCTGGCCGAACACGAGTGGGCACGGCTCAAGGCAAACGATTCCCGGGAGTGCCGCAACTGCCATAACTTCGAGTTCATGGACTTCACACGCCAGGGCAAACGCGCTGCCAGCATGCACTCCACATCATTGGCCAGTGGCCAGGCGACCTGTATTGACTGCCATAAAGGCATTGCCCACAAACTGCCCGACATGAGCGGCGTGAAAGGCTGGTAGCCGGCTTTTCACGGTGTTGCCGCCAAACGGCATATCCGCGCCGGTTTTTCGTCTTCGATACATTGTTCGATTCCCTTCTGATTAGCCTCGAACGCCCTGTTTAAAAGGGGTTTGAGCCTGCGCGCGCAAGTTGGTCTGCAAATTGCTACAACCTGCGCAACACAGCAGTGGGCGGCAAACGTCCGGCAGGCAGAGGAACAATTGTGGACAAGTACCTTTATGTGGCAATGACCGGCGCCAGCCAGAATGCTCTGGCGCAAAAGGCTCATGCCAACAACCTCGCGAACATCTCCACCAATGGCTTCCAGAAAGACCTGGAGCAGGCCCGTTCGATGCCGGTGTTCGGTGACAGCTTTCCGGCGCGTGCGTTTGCCATGTCCGAACGCCCGGCCACCGATTTCTCCCCGGGCTCGCTGGTGGAAACCGGCCGCGACCTCGACGTTGCCGTGCAAGGCAGCGGCTGGATTGCCGTACAGAATCCCGATGGCGGTGAAAGCTACGTGCGCACCGGCAGCCTGAATGTTGATGCCCTGGGCGTGCTGCGCGCCGGCAACGGCATGCCGGTCATGGGCAATGGCGGGCCGATTGCCGTGCCGCCGGAGCAGCAGATCGAAGTCGGCGAGGACGGCACCATCAGCATCCGCGCGATGGGCGAAGGTCCCCGGGTGATGGCTGAAGTCGACCGCATCAAGCTGGTCAATCCGGACCTCAAGAACATGACCAAGGGCCTGGACGGTTCGATCCACACCAAGGACGGCGCGCCTGCGCAAGCTGATGCCGACGTCAAGCTGGTGTCGGGGTTTCTCGAGTCGAGCAACGTCAATGCCGTGGAAGAGATGACCTCGGTGCTGGCCTTGTCCAAGCAGTTCGAGCTGCACATCAAGATGATGAACACCGCCAAAGACGATGACCAGGCCATGGCTCGGGTCTTGCAGATCAGCTAATTACCAGAACGTCGCGCCGTAAAACAGGCGCACGAGGAGAATCGAATGCTTCCGGCTCTATGGGTTGCCAAAACAGGTCTGTCCGCCCAGGACACCAACCTGACCACCATTTCCAACAACCTGGCCAACGTGTCGACCACGGGTTTCAAACGTGACCGCGCCGAGTTCCAGGACCTGCTCTACCAGATCAAGCGTCAGCCAGGCGCCCAGTCGACCCAGGACAGCGAACTGCCGTCGGGTCTGCAACTGGGTACCGGTGTGCGCATCGTCGGCACCCAGAAAAACTTCACCGCCGGCAGCTTGCAAACCACCGAGCAGCCGCTGGACATGGCCATCGACGGTCGTGGTTTCTTCCAGATCCTGCAACCGGACGGCACCACCTCCTACACCCGTGACGGTACTTTCCACCTGGACTCCAACGGCCAGATCGTCAACGCCAGTGGCTTTGCCCTGGAGCCGGCGGTTGTCATTCCGAACGACGCACAGACCTTCACGGTCGGCCGCGACGGCACCGTGTCCATCACCGTTGCCGGCAACCCGGCTGCCCAGGTGATCGGCAACCTGCAAACCGCCGACTTCATCAACCCGGCCGGCCTGCAAGCGGTGGGCAACAACCTGTTCCTGGAAACCGCCGCCAGTGGCGCGCCGCAAGTCGGCACCCCGGGCCTGAACGGTTTCGGCACCATGCTGCAGAACACCCTGGAAACGTCCAACGTCAGCACCGTTGAGGAGATGGTCAACATGATCACCACCCAGCGCGCCTACGAGATGAACTCCAAGGTGATCTCCACCGCCGACCAGATGCTCTCGTTCGTAACGCAGAATCTGTAATCAAGTCTATGTGGCGGCCATGAGGCTGCCTGCAACACCGTGAGGTAGGGTCATGAATCGCTATGTATCTGTTCTGGCACTGAGTGGGATCGTCGCGCTCGCAGGTTGCGTGCCTTCGACGCCCAAGCCCAATGACCCTTACTACGCTCCGGTGTTGCCGCGTACGCCGTTGCCGGCGGCCGCGAACAACGGCTCGATCTATCAGGCCGGTTTCGAACAGAACCTCTATAGCGACCGCAAGGCGTTCCGGATCGGTGACATCATCACCATCACCCTGAACGAAAGGACCCAGGCGAGTAAAAACGCCAACTCGCAGGTGGCCAAGAACAGCAAGACCGGCATCGGCCTGACCTCGCTGTTCGGCGGCAGTGCCACCACCAACAACCCGTTCGGTGATGGCGACCTGAGCCTGAGCGCCAGCTACGAAGGCGACCGCGCCACCAAGGGCGACAGCAAGGCGGCCCAAGGCAACACACTGACCGGCTCGATCACCGTGACCGTCGCCGATGTGTTGCCCAACGGCATCATCGCGGTGCGCGGCGAGAAGTGGATGACCCTCAATACCGGCGACGAGCTGGTACGGATTGCCGGCCTGGTTCGCGCCGATGACATCGCCACCGACAACACCGTGTCGTCGACCCGTGTGGCCGATGCGCGCATCACCTACTCGGGCACCGGTTCGTTTGCCGATGCGAGTCAGCCAGGCTGGTTCGACCGTTTCTTCCTCAGCCCGCTGTTCCCTTTCTAGGTGGTCAGTTTGAATCTTAAACACCTCATGGTGGCCGCCTTGATGCTGTCCGCCGCGTTCAACGCGCAGGCCGAACGCCTGAAGGATATCGCCAGCATTTCCGGCGTGCGTTCCAACCAGTTGATCGGTTATGGCCTGGTGGTCGGGCTCAACGGCACCGGCGACCAGACGACGCAAACCCCGTTCACCCTGCAGACCTTCAATAATATGCTCTCGCAGTTCGGCATCAAGGTGCCGCCGGGCTCGGGCAACGTGCAGCTGAAGAACGTCGCGGCGGTGTCGATCAGTGCCGATTTGCCGGCGTTCGCCAAGCCGGGTCAACAGGTCGACATCACCGTTTCGTCCATCGGTAACTCCAAGAGCTTGCGCGGCGGCACCTTGCTGCTGACGCCACTCAAAGGTATCGACGGCAACGTCTACGCGGTGGCCCAGGGCAACCTGGTGGTCGGCGGTTTCGATGCGGAAGGTCGCGACGGCTCGAAGATTACCGTCAACGTTCCGTCAGCCGGTCGCATCCCCGGTGGTGCATCGGTAGAGCGCGCGGTGCCGAGCGGTTTCAACCAGGGCAACAGCCTGACGCTGAACCTCAACCGCTCCGACTTCACCACCGCCAAGCGCATCGTCGACAAGATCAACGACATGCTCGGCCCTGGCGTGGCCCAGGCCATCGACGGTGGTTCGGTTCGCGTCACCGCGCCGCTCGATCCGAGCCAGCGGGTCGACTACCTGTCGATCCTGGAAAACCTCGAAATCGATCCAGGCCAGGCGGTGGCGAAAGTCATCATCAACTCCCGTACCGGCACCATCGTGATCGGCCAGAACGTCAAGGTTTCCCCGGCGGCCGTCACTCACGGCAGCTTGACCGTGACCATCACCGAAGACCCGATCGTCAGCCAGCCCGGCCCTCTGTCCAATGGCACCACGGCGGTCGTGCCACGTTCGAAGGTCAATGCCCAGCAGGAAGCCAAGCCGATGTTCAAGTTCGGCCCGGGCACCACCCTCGACGAGATCGTGCGGGCGGTGAACCAGGTCGGCGCGGCACCGGGTGACTTGATGGCGATCCTCGAAGCGCTGAAACAGGCCGGCGCGCTGCAAGCCGACCTGATCGTGATCTGAGGACGGCCATCGTGGATATGCGCAAGAGCGGTCTGGTCAGCAGCAGCGATTCGGGCTCCTATTCGGACTTGAATCGTCTGAATCAGCTCAAGGTCGGCGACAAGAACAGCGACGGCAACATGCGCAAGGTGGCGCAGGAGTTCGAGTCGCTGTTCCTCGGGGAAATGCTCAAGTCGATGCGCTCGGCCACCGAAGCATTGGGCCAGGACAATCCGATGAACACGCCGGCGGCCAAGCAGTACCAGGAAATGTACGACCAGCAACTGGCTGTTTCCATGTCCCGCGAAGGTGGCGGTATTGGCCTGGCGGACGTGTTGATGCGCCAGATGTCGAAGAACAAGCCAATGGCCCCGGGTGAAGCCGCCGCAGCGTCGCTGGCCAAGCAAGAGGCCGCGAAAGCTGCCGTGCAAACGCCGGTGGCGGCGGGCACGGTGGCAATCAATGGCCCTCTGTCGCGGGTCAATGGCCAGCGTCCGTTGTGGGCTTCGCGATCGGTCCATACGTCGCAAGAGGCGGGCGAGGGTACCCATCGCAATGACATGGCGCTGATCAATCAGCGACGCCTGGCGTTGCCGCCGAAGCTGGCTGACCGGCTGTTGGCGGGGCTGGTGCCTTCGGCGACGACCGCTGCCACCACGAGGCTCGACAAGACCGCGTTGCCGGAGCGCACCACGAGCACCGGTACGGGGCCGCTGTACAACGGCGACTGGCTGGCGAACGCGCAGCAGGCTTCCGCTGGCGGCATGCAGATTTACGGTCGCGCCATGGCGCAGATTCCTCTGGCGCCAGCGAAGAAAGCCTTCAGCTCCGCCGACCAGTTCGTCAACACCATGTTGCCGATGGCCAAGGAGGCCGCTGCCCGGATCGGTGTCGATCCACGTTACCTGGTAGCCCAGGCAGCCCTGGAAACCGGCTGGGGCAAGTCGGTCATGCGTGCCCAGGACGGCAGCAGCAGCCACAACCTGTTCGGCATCAAGGCCGGCAACAGCTGGCAGGGTAGTTCGGCGCGGGCGATCACCAGCGAATTCCGCAACGGGCAGATGGTCAAGGAGACGGCCGAGTTCCGTTCCTACGACTCCTACAAGGACAGTTTCCATGACCTTGTGACTTTGCTGCAGACCAATAATCGCTATCAAGATGTCGTGAAGTCGGCCGATAACCCAGAACAATTTGTACGCGAGTTGCAGAAGGCCGGTTACGCAACCGACCCGGACTACGCAAGCAAGATTTCGCAGATAGCCAAGCAGATGACGAGTTACCAGAACTACGCTGCGGCGGGCGTTTCCACCACGCCTTTATAGGCACAAGGATTAAGGTCTGAACCATGAGTTTGCTCAATATCGGGATGTCGGGTTTGTCCGCCAGTCACGCTTCCTTGGTGACTACCGGTAATAACATTTCCAACGTCGATACCGTCGGCTATTCGCGTCAGCAAACTGTTCAGGGCAGCAAAGGCTCTATTCAGAATGGCAATGTGTTCATCGGCACCGGTACGACCCTGGCGGATGTGCGTCGGGTCTATAACAGCTACCTTGATGCGCAATTGCAGACCACGACTTCGCTCAATGGTGACGCGCAGGCTTATCTGGGGCAGGCCACGCAAGTGGACAAGCTGCTGTCCGACAGCGGCACCGGTATTACCAAGACACTGCAGTCGTTCTTTTCGTCGCTGCAAACGCTGTCCGGCAACTCCAACGACAACGCTTCTCGTCAGGCCTTGTTGACCAATGCCCAGGGCCTGAGCAGTCGCTTCAATGCCATGTCCCAGCAGTTGAAGCAGCAGGGTTCGTACATCAACGATCAACTGGGCTCGATGGCCGAACAGGTCAACAAACTGGCGTCGACCGTCGCGGCCTACAACAAGAAAATTGGTGAAGTCAGTAGTTCGGGGGGGACGCCCAACGAACTGCTGGACCAGCGTAACGAAAGCATCCGTCAGCTCAACGAACTGGTCGGTACACAGGTCACCCAAACCGAAGGCCGACTGGATATCTATCTGGGCAGCGGCCAACCGCTGGTTGTCGGCGACACGGTCAATAAACTGCGTGTGACGGCGGACCCGGCCGATCCGACTCGTTCAACGGTCATCATGGATCGTGGTAGTTCGTCGATCGATATCACGGGTGTGTTGAGCGGCGGTCAGATGGGCGGATTGCTGCGCTATCGAACAGAAGTGCTGACGCCCGCGGTCAACAACCTGGGGCGTATCGCCATGGTTGTGGCCGATCAGGTCAACAAACAGCTGGGGCAGGGGCTGGATCAGAACGGTAACTTCGGTGCCGCACTGTTCAACAACATCAATAGCGCGACGGCCATCAGCCAGCGCAGCATTGCCAATGCCAACAACAATCCAGCGTCCGGCAATCTGAATGTCACCATCAAAGATGCCAGCAAGTTGCAAGCCAGTGATTATCAGGTCACGGTCACGGCGTCGGGCTACAACGTGCGTCGACTGTCGGATAACACCGACATGGGCAACTTCGCGTTCGCCACGCCGCCTGCCGCTGACCCGGTGATCGATGGTTTCAGCCTGAGCCTGAACAGCGGTTCGGTGGCCGTCGGTGACTCCTTCAAGGTTACGCCGACCCGTAGCGGTGCCGCAGACATGACCACGGTCATGACCGACGCCAAGACCCTGGCGACCGCTGCTCCTCTGACGTCGACCAAGGCCTCGGGCAATGCCGGTACTGGCGCTGTCAGCCAGCCGAGCCTGACCACCTCCCTGGACATCTATGATCCGGTGCAGCGCCTGGAAGTGCAGGCCGCAGTCAAGACTGCAATGCCGGTTCGCATGCTGATGACCAGTGCCACGGCCTATCAAGTATTCGACGCCAAGGGCAATAGCATCGGCACCGGCAACATCGTGCCTGGCCAGAACAACGACCTGAATATCGCAGTGCCTTACACCGATGCCGGCGGCAACGCCAAAACCTTCAATGTGGGGATGACCGTCAGCGGCAGCCCGGCTTCGGGGGACAGCTTCAACATCGCCATGACCGCTGCTGACAGTACCGACAACCGCAATGCCCAGGCCTTGCTCGGGCTGCAAACCAAGGCGACGGTTGGTGCGACTGCCACCAGTCCGGGCGTGAGTTTTACTGATGCGTATGGTGGCCTGGTCTCGACGGTCGGTTCCCAGGCCAAGCAAGCTCAACTGGATGGCACCGCCACTGACACCATTTTGACCGGGGCGCGAAATGCGCGTGACTCTGTGTCCGGTGTCGATCTCGATGAGGAGGCTGGCAACCTGACCAAGTTCCAGCAGTACTACACGGCCTCTTCGCAGATCATCAAGACTGCGCAGGAAATTTTCAGCACTCTGATCAATGCCCTTTAAGGAGCCGTAGAACATGCGAATTTCTACTGCGCAGTATTACGCCACGTCGGCGGCCAACTATTCCCGCAATCTCAATAACGTGATGAAGAGTGCGGAGCAGGCCAGTAGCGGCGTCAAGCTTGAGACCGCGTCGGATGACCCTGTTGGTGCGGCCCGTTTGCTGCAACTTGAGCAGCAAAAAGCCATGCTGGGTCAGTACACCACTAACATCAATGCACTGAACACCGCTCAGGCGCAGGAAGAAAGTGTGCTGGACAGTATCAACACCGTGCTGCAAAAGGTCAGCGAGTTGGCGGTGCGTGCCGGCGGTGCGTCGTTGAATGACGATGATCGCAGATCCATTGGTGAGGAAGTCGGTCAGGCCGAAGAACAGTTGCTGAACTTGATGAACAGCAAAGATGCTAACGGTAGATACATCTTTTCCGGTGCCAGCAGCAACACACAGCCCTTTCTGCGCAACAGTGACGGTACCTACAGTTATCAAGGTGATCAGACTCAACTAGAGCTGAAAATCGGTGACTCGATGTCACTGGGCCTTAACGACACTGGTTGGGACGTTTTCCAGCAGGCGGTCAACGCCGCTCGCAGTTCGACCACCATGACCGCGCCGGCCGTAGATGACGGGCGCGTGGCCTTGACTCAGGGGCTGGTAAGTTCCGGCCCTGCGTTCGATGCCAACTTCCGCAACGGTCAGCCATACACACTTTCATTCACCAGCAGTACACAGTTTGTAATTACCGATGCCGCCGGTAACGATGTAACTGCCGAGGCGAGTGGTGGCGGGAGTTTCGATCCGAATAACAAGGATGGTTCCGACATCAATTTCCGCGGAGTGTCCTTTGCGCTGGATATCTCGTTCCAGGCAAGTGACAACGCTGCAAATGCGGATGCGGTCATCGCCGGTCATAGTTTCCAGTTGGCGGCAAAGCCAGACAGTTTCGCCAGCACGCGTGCTCCGGGTAACACTTCAACGGTACAGATTGGCCAGGCTTCAGTGACCAACGCTGCCGATTACAAGAGCTTTTTCCCTGAAGGCGGAGCGGTCCTGAAGTTCACGGGACCAGGGACCTTTGAGTTGTACTCCCGCCCGTTGACCAGTAGCAGCACACCGGTAACTTCGGGGGCAGTGGTCGCTGGCGTGGCGACAGCTGCCGGTGTCAGCTTTACCCTCACCGGAGGCACCCCCCCAGCTACCCCGGCAGCAGGCGATCAATTCGATATCGCAGTCAACACGCACCAGACACAGAACGTACTTGATACCGTCAGTCAGCTTCGGCAGGCACTTGAGATACCGACTTCAGGTAATCCAGCGGCACAGCGCAATCTGGACAGCGTGATTGCGTCTTCAATTGCCAACCTGAGCAATGCCAAAAACCAGGTTGACCTGACGCGCGGTGCAATCGGTGCTCGGGGTAATGTGATGGATATGCAGAGTGATCAGATTCAGAGTACAGGCCTGATCAATGCGTCTTCACAGTCTTCCATCAAAGATACCGACCCTGCGGAAGTGCTGACCCGGCTGACCATGCAGCAAACCATGCTGCAGGCCGCGCAATTGGCATTCGCCAAGGTTTCCCAGTTGAGCCTGTTCAACAAGCTTTAAGTCGGTCTTGGCCGTCTGGAGCCAGCCCCTGTTATCGGGGGCTGGCTTTTTTTTGTTTTTTTTTCAGGCGTATACGGCACAGGGCGGGCGCGATCCCGACCATTAATTCAAATAAAGCAGCGATCTATGAGTGACCCGTCGGTCAAAACGGGCATCTTCACTGTATCCTGTCTGCGGGCGGTGACGGTGGCGGGCTGTTTGAGCCCCGACAATGCCTCCTCTGTGGGGTGGGCCCCGACTGTAGACGCCCTCGATTCAGCGAGCGGCGATGTTCAGCTGTTTATTATTGGGAAGCCATAATGATTGGCATAAAAAATATAGCGAGTTACGTGCCGGCAGCCGGGATTGATAATTACGCCCAGGGTGCAAAGTTCGACAAGGACGAAACCTTTATTCTTGGCAAGATCGGTTCTGCGTTTTTGCCGCGCATGGATGCCGATCAGGAAACTTCCGACCTGTGTGTCGAAGCAGCCAATGCGCTGTTCGCCGCCAGCCCCGAACTCAAGCGCGAGTCCATCGATTGCTTGATCGTCGTCACCCAGAATGGTGATGAGGAAGGCTTGCCGCACACCGCCGCGATCGTTCAGGACAAGCTGGGCTTGCCGACCCATGTCGCCGCGTTCGATATTTCTCTGGGCTGTTCCGGTTATGTCTATGGCATCTATGCGATCAAAGGCTTCATGGAAGCGGCAGGGCTGAAAAACGGCCTGCTGATCACCGCTGACCCTTATTCCAAGATTGTCGATCCGGAAGACCGCAATACCACCATGCTGTTCGGCGATGCCGCTACCGCCACCTGGATGGGCGAGAATGCTGTCTGGCAGTTGGGCAAATCGAAGTTCGGCACCGACGGTTCCGGCGCACCGCACCTGAAGGTCAGCGACGGTGTGTTCTTCATGAACGGTCGCCAGGTGTTCAACTTTGCGCTGTTGAAAGTCCCTGCGCATTTGCATGAGCTGCTGGACGAGTCCAATTTGCAGGCAGCCGATATCGATGCCTTCTGCATTCACCAGGGCAGTGCGGCCATCGTTGATGCTGTAGCGCGCCGCTTCGAAGAAGGTGAGCCGGAGAAGTTTGTCAAGGATATGCTCGAGACCGGCAATACGGTCTCCTCGAGTATTCCACTGCTGCTGCAGAATCATGTCTTCGACTCCAAGTGGACCCGAGTTGCCATCAGCGGCTTTGGCGTGGGCCTCTCGTGGGGTTCGGCGATTCTTTATCGCGGTTGATTGACTGACTCGACGCTACAAAAAAACAACGCCCGGAAATTTAAACTTCCGGGCGTTTTGCGTTTTTATGACGCCGACTTTCTGGCTCTAAAGCCTTGAAAATAAAGGGGCTGGCAAGCTGCCACTAAAAAATTCGAAAAAACCGCTCAAGCAAAGCCTCTTCACGACGATAACTATTACGTAGGTTCTCTAGGCCACACCAGGCGGTTGCCAGGGCCGGAAGCCGCAGTATCCATCCAACGAGGATTTCGTCATGGCTTTAACCGTAAACACCAACATTGCGTCGATCACTACCCAGGGCAACCTGAACAAAGCTGGCGGCGCCCTGGCTACCT
Organism: Pseudomonas sp. A-R-19; assembly: GCF_019956575.1. Lineage (NCBI taxonomy): Bacteria > Pseudomonadati > Pseudomonadota > Gammaproteobacteria > Pseudomonadales > Pseudomonadaceae > Pseudomonas > Pseudomonas sp. A-R-19. The sequence continues at coordinate 59,338 of NZ_JAHBDR010000049.1, read as the reverse complement.
CCATGCAGCGCCTGTCTTCCGGCCTGCGTATCAACAGCGCTAAAGACGACGCTGCCGGCCTGCAAATCGCTAACCGCCTGACCAGCCAAATCAACGGTCTGGGCCAAGCTGTCAAGAACGTGAACGACGGTATCTCCATCGCTCAAACCGCTGAAGGCGCAATGCAGGCTTCGACCGACATCCTGCAGAAAATGCGTACCCTGGCCCTGTCCTCGGCTACCGGCTCCCTGAGCGCCGACGACCGTAAGTCGAACAACGACGAATACCAGGCTCTGACTTCGGAACTGACCCGTATTTCGCAAACCACTACTTTCGGCGGCCAGAAACTGCTGGACGGTTCGTACGGTACCAAGGCTATTCAAGTTGGTGCGAACGCCAACGAAACCATCAACATCAGCCTGGAAAACGTAGCGGCCAACAAGATTGGTTCGCAGCAAATCAAGAGCTCTGCGGTAACTCCAGCTGCTTTGGGTCTTGCTGCCGGTGACATCACCGTTACTGGTAACGGCCAGACCAAAAGTGTTTCTTACCTCGCTGGCGCCTCTGCCAAGGACATCGCTGCCCAGTTGAACGGTGCAGTGGGTGGCCTGACTGCCACTGCGAGCACTGAGGTTAAATTCTCTGTCGCTGCTGCAGCAGCAACCACTCCGGCAAACTTCTCCCTGGCTGTGGGCAACGGTAGCGCCGTCAAGTTTGTCGGCGTGACAGACACCGCCAGCCTGGCCGATCAGTTGAAGTCCAACTCCGCCAAGCTGGGCATCAGCGTCAACTATGACGAAGTCAACGGCACTCTGGAAGTGAAGTCCGACTCGGGCGAAAACCTGGTGTTCTCGGGTACCGATGCTGGTGCACAGGCCGCAATTGGTGTTGATGTTAAAGATGGTGCTGGTGCCTATGCCGGTACCTCTACTCCAATCCTCGACACAATGGTTGTAACCGGTCAGATCTCTCTGGATTCCGCCAAAGGTTACTCCCTGGGTGCTGGTGCTGCGGACGGTGTTACTCAACTGTTCGGTGCTGCAACTGTGTCGTCGACCAAAACCGCTATTTCCGACACCGACGTCACCGACGCTACCAACGCGCAAAACGCTCTGGCAGTTATCGACAAGGCTATCGGCACCATCGACGGCGTTCGCTCGGGTCTGGGTGCTACCCAAAACCGTCTGACCACCACAGCCGACAACCTGCAGAACATCCAGAAGAACTCCACCGCTGCTCGTTCGACCGTGCAGGACGTGGACTTCGCTGCTGAAACTGCAGAGCTGACCAAGCAACAAACTCTGCAATCGGCTTCGACTGCCATCCTGTCGCAAGCTAACCAACTGCCATCCGCTGTGCTGAAGCTGCTTCAGTAATTTCAGCGTTTGGTAATTGACGGAAGGGCGCGTTTACGTGCCCTTTTGTCTTTTCCGTAATGAGGAGGTTGGACATGGATATGAGCATCAAGTTGAACCAGTCTTATCCATCGGTTGTGCCGCAAAACCCGCCAGCAGCCATTGAGCCGGCCAGCCGAACCAAAGTTGAGGCTATTGCGCCGGTGGCAACGGAACCGAAGCGTGATGAGCTGGAAAAGGCTGTTACTGATATTCGCGAATTTGTACAAGCGAGTCAGCGCAAGCTGGATTTTTCCATTGATGATTCTACTGGACGGGTTGTGGTCAAAGTCATCGCCACCGAAAGTGGTGATGTGATTCGCCAGATCCCTTCGGAAACTGCATTAAAACTGGCGCAAAGCCTGAGCCAAGCCAGCCACTTGTTGTTTGATGACAAAGTTTAAGCTGGCATGAATTTTGTTGCTGTCTGCGTTTGAGGCGCCATTCGCCAAGAAAGCGGCGGCCACTGCATAAGGAGAAAGACGATGGCGGGTTCAACGGTTAGTGGTATCGGCTCGAATATCGATACCCAGGCGATTGTTAAGTCTCTGGTTGACGCGGAAAAAGTGCCCAAGCAGACGCAGATCAACACTCAGACGTTGAAAGCAACTACCACGCTGTCGTCCCTCGGCAAGATCCAGGCGGCTCTGGATGCCTTCCGCGGCGCTTTGGCAAACATGGGTGCGGATAACAGTTTCCGCGGCATGATTACCTCATCCTCGGATGAAAAGGTCGCCACCATGACGGCGGGCAATGGTGCCTCTACGGGCAGTTTTGCGTTGGTAGTGACGCAGTTGGCGAGCGCCTCGAAGCTGTCGACCAGTACTTTTGCGGGCGGTACTTCGTCGGTGGTGAACAGTGGTTCGACGCCGACAACCTTGACGATTACGCAGTCGGGTAAAAACTATGACTTGAGTGTTCCGGCAGGGGCAACGCTGCAACAAGTGCGGGACTCAATCAATTCGCAATTTTCCACGTCCGGATTGAGTGCAAACATCCTGACGGATGCTACGGGTTCGCGGCTGGTGCTGACCTCTACGACCATGGGGGTGGGCTCGGATCTGACGCTATCGGGTAGCTCTGGTCTTGACGTTGGTGCAACAGTTATCGATCAGCCGAAAAACGCCTTGTACAGCATTGATGGCATTGATATGCAGTCCAAGACCAACACGATTGCCGAAGCGGTCAGTGGTGTGAGCATCAAGTTGTTGTCGGTTTCACCGACAGCTACCGGCGCACCCAAACCGACACCGACCACCATTTCAGTGGCTACCAGCAACTCGGCATTGAAGTCGGGTGTCAAAGGTTTTGTCGATACCTACAATGCTTTGGTGAAGGCAATAAGTGCCGAGACCAAAGTCACGATAGGGGCAGACGGTAATCCGGTTGCTGGTGCATTGACCGGTGATGCCTCGATGCGCACCCTGATGAGTTCGTTGCGCAATGAGTTGAACTCGATGTCCGGCACGGGCACATTCAAATCAATCGCTCAATTCGGTATCAGTACGGATTCGACCACGGGTCTGCTGGTCATAGACGATAAGAAGTGGGACAAAGCGGTCGCGACCAATGCGGCGGACATCACCAGTATTTTCAATGGTGACAAAGGATTGCTGGCGCGCATGACCACCGCTACGGATGGCATTGCAAAAGCCACTACCGGCGCGCTGGCTGAGCGTTCCAAATCCTTGACCGAAAGCCTGAACGATCTGAAGAAACAGCAAGACACTCTGGATGAGCGCATGACGCTTCTGCAGTCCAGTCTTTCGGCCAAATACAATGCCATGGACTCCCTGGTAGCCAAGCTTCGCGCTCAAAGCGACAGCATCATGACCACGCTCAATGCCTTGAACAATCCGAAGTCCGATAACTGACTCGGTTCAGGCATAAAAAGCCCAGGCAGTCTGCAATGACGGTGTCTGGGTTTTTTCATTGGTGATGGGCTGCATTAAAGTTATGTGTCGATCAGTCGACATAAAGACCAGAGCCTTCCCTTTTTCAGTAGTTGTCTGTCACGAGGTAGAACCATGAACCCCATGAGAGCCCTTCGCCAATATCAGAAGGTCAATTCCCATGCCCAGATCTCTGAAGCCAGCCCACATCGGCTGGTGCAAATGCTGATGGAGGGTGGCCTGGACCGGATGGCTCAAGCCAAGGGCGCTCTAGAGCGTGGCGATATTGCGCATAAGGGGTTGATGCTGGGCAAGGCCACAGACATCCTCATCGGGCTCCGCGACGGTCTGAATCCGGAGAAAACCGAGGATCCCGCATCTGTCCAGCAGCTTGATAGCTTGTATGCCTACATGACGAATCGCTTGATGGAAGCGAACACAAGTAACGATACCGCGATCATCGACGAAGTATCGGGTTTGCTCGAAACCCTGAAAAGCGGTTGGGACGCAATTGCCAATCAATAGGCCTGCGGGTCTGAGGATGACGTCATGAGTCAAGCACTGCAGCGGATTGAAGAAACGCGCGAAGCTTTGGTCGATGCCCTGGCGGAGAGAAACTGGGAGGCCATTGGCGAGTTGGACGCAGCCTGTCGCGAATGCGTCGACGAAGTGCTCAGCGAAGTGCCGATCGACGAAGAGGCGCTGCGGGCTAATCTGGAAGGGTTGCTGGCCGTTTACAAAGAGCTGTTGAGCGCAACCACGGTCGAGCGTCAGGCGATAGTCGATGAGATGTCGCAGATCAATCAAGCGCGCAACGCGGCAAAGGTTTACCATCTGTTTGGTTAATTAACCCTAAGTTAATCCAGACATGTGCGCCATAAATTTGACTGTGCACGGTTTTTTGACTTAACTAGTGGCTGGTTCCAGATTTCAGTCGTCTTCAGGCATAACGTGTCTGCAAGCGTCTAGCTTGCCCCAGCATTTTGGGCATTGAGTTGACTAGGGAAGTTGCTATTGCATGTGGCGTGAAACCAAAATTCTGCTGATTGATGACGATAGCGTCCGCCGCCGCGACCTGGCGGTGATTTTAAATTTTCTCGGTGAAGAAAATTTACCCTGCGGTAGCCATGACTGGCAGCAGGCTGTCGGCTCTTTGTCGTCAAGTCGTGAAGTAATCTGCGTCCTCATCGGGACGGTCAATGCTCCTGGTGCACTTCTGGGCTTGCTAAAGACACTCTCGACCTGGGATGAGTTCCTTCCGGTTTTGTTAATGGGCGATAATTCTTCCATTGACCTGCCGGAAGACCAGCGTCGTCGGGTACTTTCGACCCTCGAAATGCCGCCCAGCTACAGCAAGTTGCTCGATTCGCTGCACCGTGCCCAGGTCTATCGCGAGATGTACGACCAGGCCCGCGAGCGCGGTCGTCATCGCGAACCCAATCTTTTCCGCAGTCTTGTCGGCACCAGCCGGGCGATCCAACACGTCCGCCAGATGATGCAGCAAGTCGCCGACACCGATGCCAGCGTGCTGATCCTCGGTGAGTCCGGCACCGGCAAGGAAGTGGTTGCGCGCAACCTGCATTACCATTCCAAGCGCCGCGAAGCGCCGTTCGTGCCGGTCAACTGCGGGGCGATCCCGGCCGAGTTGCTGGAAAGTGAATTGTTCGGTCATGAGAAGGGCGCCTTCACCGGGGCGATCACCAGCCGTGCCGGTCGATTCGAGCTGGCCAATGGCGGCACCCTGTTCCTTGATGAAATCGGCGACATGCCGCTGCCAATGCAGGTCAAGTTGCTGCGCGTGTTGCAGGAACGCACCTTCGAGCGCGTGGGCAGCAACAAGACCCAGAGCGTCGACGTGCGCATCATTGCGGCGACCCACAAGAATCTCGAAAGCATGATCGAGATCGGCACCTTCCGCGAAGACCTGTACTACCGCCTGAATGTGTTCCCGATCGAAATGGCGCCGCTGCGTGAGCGTGTCGAGGACATTCCGCTGCTGATGAACGAGCTGATCTCGCGCATGGAGCACGAGAAGCGCGGTTCGATCCGTTTCAACTCGGCGGCGATCATGTCGCTGTGCCGGCATGGCTGGCCAGGCAACGTCCGCGAACTGGCCAACCTGGTGGAGCGCATGGCGATCATGCATCCATACGGGGTGATCGGCGTGATCGAACTGCCGAAGAAATTCCGCTACGTCGACGATGAAGACGAGCAACTGGTCGACAGTCTGCGCAGCGATCTGGAAGAACGCGTGGCCATCAACGGACATACGCAGGACTTCACGGCCAACGCCATGTTGCCGCCGGAGGGCCTGGACCTGAAGGACTACCTCGGTGGTCTGGAGCAAGGGTTGATTCAGCAGGCGCTGGATGATGCCAATGGCATTGTGGCGCGCGCGGCCGAGCGCCTGCGCATTCGTCGTACCACGCTGGTGGAGAAGATGCGCAAGTACGGCATGAGCCGTCGTGATGGGGATGAACAGGCGGATGATTGACGCCTGTTTTTCAATCCATTCATTTATAACAAGTTTTTTTTAGGCACGGGTATTGCTACATCCCTCGCAACGTTCCGTTTCACTGACGGTCAGCCAAGCGAGAGAGCACAATGCCCCAAGCCGCCCAGATGTCACCTGTCCCTGATGCAAGCGGACAACCGTCGTCCGTAGAACAGGCGAGTCGGCTGGGTCTTGAGCAGGCATTCGCGCTGTTCAATCAGATGTCCAGTCAGTTGACCGACTCCTACAGCATGCTTGAAGCCCGGGTGACCGAGCTCAAGGGTGAACTGGCGGTGGTCAGCGCCCAGCGCATGCAGGAGCTGGCGGAAAAAGAACGCCTGGCCAACCGTCTGCAAAACCTCCTCGATCTGTTACCTGGCGGTGTCATCGTCATTGATGCCCAGGGCATCGTGCGCGAAGCCAATCCGGCGGCGTGCGAGTTGCTGGGGCTGCCGCTGGAAGGTGAGTTGTGGCGTCACGTCATTGCCCGCAGTTTTGCCCCGCGCGAAGACGATGGTCATGAAGTCTCCCTCAAGGATGGCCGGCGTCTGTCGATCGCCACGCGCTCGCTGGACGCCGAGCCCGGCCAGTTGGTGTTGCTCAATGACCTGACTGAAACCCGCCATCTGCAGGATCAGCTGGCTCGGCATGAGCGTCTGTCGTCGCTGGGGCGCATGGTCGCTTCGTTGGCTCATCAGATACGCACGCCGTTGTCCGCCGCGTTGCTGTACGCCAGTCATCTGACCGAGCAAGAGCTGCCAGTCGCTACCCAGCAGCGCTTTGCCGGGCGCCTCAAGGAGCGCCTGCACGAGCTCGAACACCAGGTTCGGGACATGCTGGTATTTGCTCGTGGCGAGTTGCCGCTGACCGACCGCGTAACCCCGGGCCAACTGATGCAATCGCTGCAGGCAGCCGCGCTGACCCACGTGCAGGATCTGCCGATCCGCTGGCAGTGCGACAGTCATTCGGGGGAGTTGCTGTGCAATCGCGACACCCTGGTGGGCGCGATCCTCAACCTGATCGAAAACGCCATTCAGGCCAGTGCCGGTCAATTGCGTCTGAAGATTCACCTCTATACCCGCGGCAACGACCTGCGCCTGTGCGTCAGTGACAGTGGCTCGGGTATCGGTGCCGCCGTCCTGGCGCGATTGGGCGAGCCCTTTTTCACCACCAAGACCACCGGCACCGGTCTTGGTTTGACCGTGGTCAAAGCCGTGGCGCGTGCTCATCAGGGAGAATTGCACCTGCGTTCGCGGCTCGGTCGCGGCACTTGCGCGCAGGTGATCCTGCCGCTGTTCAGCAGCGCTCAGGGAACGGAGTGAGACAAATGGGTATCAAGGTTTTATTGGTCGAGGATGACCGCGCGTTGCGCGAGGCACTGGCGGATACGCTGTTGCTCGCGGGGCACGATTACACGGCGGTGGGTTCAGCGGAGGAGGCCCTGGCTGCTGTCGGTGGCGAGGCCTTCAGCCTGGTGATCAGCGACGTCAACATGCCGGGCATGGACGGCCACCAGTTGCTGGGGCTGTTGCGAGCGCGGCAGCCGCAATTGCCGGTGTTGCTGATGACGGCTCACGGTGCGGTCGAGCGTGCGGTCGATGCGATGCGCCAAGGGGCGGCGGATTACCTGGTCAAGCCATTCGAGCCCAAGGCGTTGCTTGATCTGGTGGCACGTCATGCCCAGGGCAATCTCGGCCCGACCGAGAGCGAGGGGCCGGTTGCGTTCGAGCCAGCGAGCGCGCAGCTGCTCGAATTGGCGGCGCGGGTCGCGCGCAGCGATTCCACGGTGCTGATTTCGGGCGAGTCGGGCACGGGCAAGGAAGTGCTGGCACGTTACATCCATCAGTATTCTCATCGCGCCAGTCAGCCGTTCATTGCGATCAACTGCGCGGCGATCCCGGACAACATGCTCGAAGCGACCTTGTTTGGTCACGAGAAGGGCTCCTTCACCGGCGCCATTGCCGCGCAAGCCGGCAAGTTCGAGCAGGCCGACGGCGGCACCATTCTGCTCGATGAAATTTCCGAAATGCCTTTAGGGCTCCAGGCCAAACTGCTGCGCGTGCTGCAAGAGCGCGAGGTCGAAAGGGTTGGGGCGCGCAAACCGATCACCCTGGATATTCGTGTGGTCGCGACCACCAATCGCGACCTGGCGGGTGAGGTGGCGGCGGGGCGCTTCCGCGAGGATCTGTATTATCGCCTGTCGGTGTTTCCCCTGGCCTGGCGTCCGCTGCGCGAGCGCACCGCCGACATCCTGCCGCTGGCCGAGCGTCTGCTGGCCAAGTACGTCAATAAAATGAAGCATTCGGCTGCCAGGCTGTCGCCCGAGGCCCAGGCGTGCCTGATCGGTTACCCGTGGCCAGGCAACGTGCGTGAGCTGGACAACGCAATCCAGCGTGCGCTGATTCTGCAACAGGGTGGCTTGATCCAGCCGCAGGACTTCTGCCTGGCCGGGCCGGTGGCCTGCGCTCCATTGCCTGCGTTGGCTGTGGCGCCAGTGCGTGCTGTGGAAATCGAGTCCGAATCGGCCGGTGCGCTGGGTGATGACCTGCGTCGCCGTGAGTTCCAGATGATCGTCGATACCCTGCGCGCCGAGCGCGGTCGCCGCAAAGAGGCGGCCGAGCGCCTGGGGATCAGCCCGCGAACCCTGCGCTACAAGCTGGCGCAGATGCGCGACGCCGGCATGGATGTGGAAGCGTATCTGTTCGCCACCTGATCCTGATCGTGTCCCTGTAGGAGCGAGCCCTGCTCGCGATGGGCGTGAACGATAACGCTGGGAACCTGACACCCCGCGGTGTTCTCGGGTTCATCGCGAGCAGGCTCGCTCCTACAGGGGGCGGCGGCGATGGGAAGGGCTTTTGTGAGAAAGGCCACGGAGCTGGCACCCTTGTTGCTAACACCTCATTACCCGCCGAGTGAGCGTCAAAAAATTGCGGGCCGCCAACGAGAGTAGATCATGAGCCAAGGTATTGAATTCAATCGGTTGATGCTGGATATGCGCGCCATGCAAATGGATGCCATGTCTGCGCCGAAATCGACTGCCGTCCCTGAAGTGGCGGGCAGCAGCTTTTCTGACATGCTCGGCCAGGCCGTCAATAAAGTGAACGACACCCAACAGGCTTCCACTCAGTTGGCCAGCGCCTTCGAAATCGGCAAGAGCGGTGTCGACCTCACGGACGTGATGATCTCCTCGCAGAAGGCCAGCGTGTCGTTCCAGGCATTGACCCAGGTGCGCAACAAGCTGGTTCAGGCCTACCAAGACATCATGCAGATGCCGGTTTAAAGGACGAGATTGAGTCATGGCAGAAGCAGTCGCCGATAATGTTCCGGCCAAGGCCACCCCGGTAGACGGTAAACCGCCGTTGTTCGGGTTGTCCTTTCTGGAAAACCTCTCCGAGATGACCATGTTGCGTCAGGTGGGCCTGTTGGTCGGCCTGGCTGCGAGCGTGGCGATTGGTTTTGCCGTGGTGTTGTGGTCCCAGCAGCCGGACTACCGGCCTCTGTACGGCAGCCTTGCCGGCATGGACGCCAAGCAGGTCATGGATACCCTGGCCGCCGCCGATATTGCTTACACCGTTGAACCGAACTCCGGTGCCTTGCTGGTCAAGGCTGAAGATTTGTCCCGTGCGCGGCTCAAGCTCGCGGGCGCTGGTGTCACTCCCAGCGACGGCAACATCGGTTTTGAAATCCTCGACAAGGAACAGGGGCTCGGCACCAGCCAGTTCATGGAAGCGACCCGCTATCGTCGCGGCCTCGAAGGCGAACTGGCCCGCACCATTTCCAGCCTGAACAACGTCAAGGGTGCCCGCGTGCACCTGGCGATCCCGAAGAGTTCGGTGTTCGTGCGCGACGAGCGCAAGCCGAGCGCTTCGGTTCTGGTTGAACTCTATTCCGGCCGCTCCCTCGAGCCAGGCCAGGTCGTGGCCATCATCAACCTGGTGGCGACCAGCGTTCCCGAACTCAGCAAGTCGCAGATCACCGTCGTCGACCAGAAAGGCAACCTGCTCTCGGATCAGGCGGAAAACTCCGAACTGACCATGGCCGGCAAGCAGTTCGACTACAGCCGTCGCATGGAAAGCATGCTCACCCAGCGCGTGCACAACATCCTGCAGCCGGTACTGGGCAACGACCGTTACAAGGCCGAAGTCTCGGCCGATGTGGATTTCAGTGCGGTCGAGTCGACTTCCGAGCAATTCAACCCGGATCAGCCGGCGTTGCGCAGCGAACAGTCGGTCAACGAACAGCGTACCGCCAGCAATGGCCCGCAAGGTGTGCCGGGTGCGTTGAGCAACCAGCCGCCGTCGCCAGCCTCCGCGCCGCAGACCACTGGTGGCGCCACCGCGTCGGCGGGCATGGTGCAGCCAGGCCAGCCGCTGATCGATGCCAACGGCCAGCAAATCATGGACCCGGCCACCGGCCAGCCGATGCTCGCGCCGTATCCTGCGGACAAGCGTCAACAGTCGACCAAGAACTTCGAGCTCGACCGTTCCATCAGCCATACCAAGCAGCAGCAGGGTCGTTTGAATCGCCTGTCGGTGTCGGTCGTGGTCGATGATCAGGTCAAGATCAACCCGGCCAACGGCGAAACCACCCGTGCGCCATGGAGCGCCGATGAACTGGCGCGCTTCACGCGCCTGGTACAGGACGCGGTCGGCTTCGACGCCAGCCGTGGCGACAGTGTCAGCGTGATCAACATGCCGTTCTCCGCCGAGCGCGGCGAAGTGATTGCCGATATTCCGTTCTACTCCCAGCCGTGGTTCTGGGACGTCGTCAAGCAAGTGCTGGGGGTGCTGTTCATCCTGGTGCTGGTGTTCGGTGTGCTGCGTCCGGTGCTCAACAACATCACCGGTGGCGGCAAGGGCAAGCAGCTGGCCGGTATTGGCAGCGACGTCGAGTTGGGTGGCATGGGCGGCCTGGATGGCGAGTTGGCCAACGACCGCGTCAGCCTCGGCGGCCCGACCAGCATCCTGTTGCCGAGCCCGAGCGAAGGCTATGACGCACAGTTGAACGCAATCAAGAGTCTGGTGGCCGAAGATCCGGGTCGTGTGGCCCAGGTCGTGAAAGAGTGGATTAACGCAGATGAGTGATAACCGAGCCGTTGCCGCCAAACTGTCCAAGGTCGACAAAGCCGCAATCCTGCTGTTGTCCCTGGGCTCCACCGACGCTGCCCAAGTGCTGCGTCACATGGGCCCCAAAGAGGTTCAGCGCGTGGGTGTGGCCATGGCCCAGATGGGTAATGTGCACCGCGAGCAGGTCGAGCAGGTGATGAGCGAGTTCGTCGACATCGTCGGCGACCAGACCAGCCTGGGCGTCGGCTCCGACGACTATGTGCGCAAGATGCTCACCCAGGCCCTGGGTGAGGACAAGGCCAATGGCCTGATCGACCGCATCCTGCTCGGTGGCAACACCAGCGGCCTCGACAGCCTGAAGTGGATGGAGCCGCGCGCCGTTGCCGACGTGATCCGTTACGAGCACCCGCAGATCCAGGCGATCGTGGTGGCGTATCTCGATCCGGACCAGGCCGGTGAAGTGCTCGGCAACTTCGACCACAAGGTGCGACTGGACATCATCCTGCGCGTGTCCTCGCTGAACACTGTACAGCCAGCGGCCCTGAAAGAGCTCAACCAGATTCTCGAGAAGCAGTTCTCCGGCAACTCGAATGCCTCGCGCACCACCCTGGGTGGCATCAAGCGCGCGGCGGACATCATGAACTTCCTCGACAGCTCGATCGAAGGCCAGCTCATGGACTCGATCCGCGAAGTCGACGAAGACCTGTCCGGTCAGATCGAAGACCTCATGTTCGTGTTCAACAACCTGGCCGATGTCGACGACCGCGGGATCCAGGCCCTGTTGCGCGAAGTGTCCTCCGATGTATTGGTGCTGGCCCTCAAGGGGTCGGACGAAGGCGTCAAGGAGAAGATCTTCAAGAACATGTCCAAGCGTGCGGCCGAACTGTTGCGCGACGACCTGGAAGCCAAGGGCCCGGTGCGCGTCAGCGACGTGGAAACCGCGCAGAAGGAAATCCTCACCATTGCCCGCCGTATGGCCGAAGCCGGAGAAATCGTTCTCGGCGGCAAGGGCGGCGAGGAAATGATCTAACACCATGGTCAACAATGATGATGCACCCACTGACCTGATCCGGGCCAGGGATGTCAGTGGCTTCGAGTCCTGGGCGCTGCCCAGCTTCGATCCGCCGGCACCCGAGCCTGAACCTGAGCCGGAACCCGAACCGCCGGAAATGCAGGAAGTGCCGCTGGAAGAAGTCCAGCCACTGACGCTCGAAGAACTCGAAAGCATTCGCCAGGAAGCCTACAACGAAGGTTTCGCGGTGGGCGAGAAGGAAGGTTTCCACAGCACCACGCTCAAGGTCCGCCAGGAAGCCGAAGTAGCCCTGACGGCCAAGATCGGGGCGCTGGAGCAATTGATGGGCCACCTGTTCGAGCCTATCGCCGAGCAGGACACCCTGATCGAAAAGTCCCTGGTCGACCTCGTGCAACACATCACCAGGCAGGTGATCCAGCGCGAACTGGCCATCGACTCGACGCAGATCGAACATGTCATGCGCGATGCCCTCAAGCTCCTGCCGTTGGGCGTGGGCAATGTGCGGCTGTACATCAATCCGCAGGACTTCGAACAGGTCAAAGCCCTGCGCGAACGCCATGAAGAAACCTGGCGTATCGTCGAGGACGAAGCGTTGTTGCCGGGTGGTTGCCGGGTCGAGACCGAACACAGTCGCATCGATGCCACGGTCGAAACCCGCGTCGCGCGGGTCATGGACAAGCTGTTCGACCAGTTGCACGAGCAGGCCTTGCACCCGGCCGCGCCGGACCTGAGCCTGGAACTGCCGATCGAGAGCAAGCCTGCGACCGCGCCGGAACCGGATGCACCTGATGCGCCTTGAACGCACCAGCTTCGCCAAGCGCCTGGGCAGCTATGCCGAGGCCACGGAGCTTGCCGGCGCGCCGATCCTTGAAGGCCGCCTGCTACGCATGGTCGGCCTGACCCTCGAAGCCGAAGGCCTGCGCGCCGCCATGGGCAGCCGCTGCATGGTCATCAACGACGACAGCTATCACCCGGTGCAAGTTGAAGCCGAAGTGATGGGCTTCTCTGGCAGCAAGGTCTTTCTGATGCCCGTCGGCAGCGTCGCCGGCATCGCCCCCGGCGCCCGCGTGGTGCCCTTGGCCGATACCGGTCGCCTGCCCATGGGCATGAGCATGCTCGGGCGGGTGCTCGATGGTGCCGGTCGTGCCCTGGATGGCAAGGGCGGGATGAAAGCCGAAGACTGGGTGCCGATGGACGGCCCGACCATCAACCCGCTCAAGCGCGAACCGATCAGCGAGCCGCTGGACGTGGGCATCCGTTGCATCAACGGCATGTTGACGGTCGGCCGTGGCCAGCGGCTCGGGCTGTTTGCCGGTACCGGTGTCGGTAAATCCGTGCTGTTGGGCATGATGACCCGCTTCACCGAGGCCGACATCATCGTCGTCGGGCTGATCGGTGAGCGGGGTCGTGAAGTTAAAGAGTTCATCGAGCACATCCTCGGTGAAGAAGGGCTCAAGCGTTCAGTGGTCGTGGCGTCCCCGGCGGACGATGCACCGCTGATGCGTCTGCGTGCGGCCATGTATTGCACGCGCATCGCCGAGTATTTCCGCGATAAGGGCAAGAACGTCCTGTTGCTGATGGATTCGCTGACCCGTTTCGCCCAGGCCCAGCGGGAAATCGCCCTGGCCATTGGCGAGCCGCCGGCGACCAAGGGCTATCCGCCGTCGGTGTTCGCCAAGCTGCCGAAACTGGTGGAGCGGGCTGGTAACGCGGAGAAGGGCGGTGGTTCGATCACCGCGTTCTACACCGTGCTGTCCGAAGGCGATGACCAGCAGGACCCGATTGCCGACTCGGCGCGAGGCGTGCTCGACGGGCACATCGTGCTGTCCCGGCGCCTGGCCGAAGAGGGGCATTACCCGGCCATCGATATCGAAGCGTCCATCAGCCGGGTGATGCCGGCGGTGGTGTCGCCGGAACACATGGTCCGTGCGCAGTACTTCAAGCAGTTGTGGTCGCGATATCAGCAGAGCCGCGACCTGATCAGCGTTGGCGCCTATGTCGCCGGCGGCGATCGCGAAACCGACCTGGCGATTTCCCTGCAACCGCAACTGGTCAAATACCTGCGCCAGGGCCTCAACGACAGCATCAGCCTGGGCGAAAGCGAAGCGTATCTCGCCTCGATCTTCGCGCCCGCGACGGGCGGTTAAGCGCTCATGGCGCAGACTCGGGCAGGGCGGCTGGCGCCGGTGGTGGAAATGGCTGAAAAGGCCGAAAAAACCGCAGTCCAGCGCCTGGGGCACTTTCAAGGGCAGGTGCGTCTGGCGGAAAGCAAGCTCGCTGACCTTGAAGCCTTCCGCCTCGACTATCAGGAACAATGGATCGTGCGCGGCAGCGGCGGCGTCTCGGGCCAATGGTTGCTGGGCTATCAGGGCTTTCTCGCGCAACTGGGCACGGCCATTGACCAGCAGCGGCAAAGCCTGGCCTGGCACCAGAACAACCTGAACAAGGCTCGGGAAACCTGGCAGCAGGCGTTTGCCCGGGTCGAAGGTTTGCGCAAGCTGGTTCAGCGCTATGCCGACGAGGCCCGGGCGCTTGAAGACCGGCGTGAACAGAAATTGCTGGATGAATTGTCCCAGCGCTTGCCGCGTGAGAACCCCTATTGAGCGTGCTTTCAAAAAACCGGCTGGCTTGCCGCCATCCCCTCCTGATGCTAAACCTTCTAGACGTGTTCCAAAGACAAGGAAGCCATTAAATGTCAGTCGTTTCAGAAGTGTCCCAGGACGGGCAAAAGCTGACGATCTCGATCAAGGGTCGTTTCGACTTCGCCAAGCATCAGGAATTTCGTCAGTCCTACGAAGATAAACAGCTATCGGCGGTTGTGGTCGACCTGAAGGAGGCCACTTACCTCGACAGCTCGGCCCTGGGCATGCTGCTTTTGCTGCGCGATCACGCCGGTGGCGACGACTCCGATGTGCGCGTCGTCAACAGCAGTACCGACGTGCGTAAAATCCTCGCCATCTCCAACTTCGACAAGCTGTTCGACATCAGTTGATTGCCATGCAGCCACTGGAGCCGCTGACGATCCTGATTGCCGAGGACAGCGCCGCCGATCGCCTGCTGTTGTCGAGCATCTTGCGCCGCCAGGGGCACGAAGTGCTGACGGCGGCCAACGGTGCCGAAGCGGTCGAGGTGTTTGGCCAGCAACAACCGCACCTGGTGTTGATGGATGCGCTGATGCCGGTCATGGATGGCTTCGAGGCGGCCCGACAGATCAAGGCCCTGGCCGGGGAAACCCTGGTGCCGATCATCTTCCTCACGTCATTGTCCGAAAGCGAAGCCCTGGCCCGCTGCCTGGAAGTCGGCGGTGACGACTTTCTGGCAAAGCCCTACAACCAGGTGATTCTCGCGGCCAAGATCAAGGCGATGGATCGCTTGCGGCGCTTGCAGGACACGGTGCTGCAACAGCGTGACCAGATCGCCCGGCACCACGACTACCTGCTGAACGAACAGCGCGTGGCCAAGGCCGTTTTCGACAAGGTGGCGCACTCCGGCTGCCTGAATGCCGCTGCGAATATCCGTTATCTGCAATCGCCCTATGCGCTGTTCAACGGCGACCTGTTGCTGGCCGCGTTCACCCCGGCCGGAGACATGCACGTGCTGCTGGGCGACTTCACCGGCCACGGTCTGCCGGCGGCGGTGGGCGCCATGCCCCTGGCCGAAGTCTTCTACGGGATGACCGCCAAGGGCTATGGCCTGGCGGAAACCCTGCGCGAGATGAATGCCAAGCTCAAGCGCATCCTGCCGGTGGACATGTTCTGCTGTGCCACGTTGCTGTGCCTGAGTTCTCAGCGCCGTTCGGTGGAAGTCTGGAACGGCGGCATGCCCGACGGTTACCTGCATCGCATTGCCAGCGGGGAGCGAACGCCTCTGCCAGCGCGGCACTTGCCTTTGGGGGTGCTGAGCCCGGAATCCTTCGATGACCGTACCGACGTGTACCCCATGGCCCTCGGCGATCGGGTGTTTCTCCTGTCCGATGGCGTGATCGATACCTGCGACGCCAACGATCAGTTGTTCGGCGTGCAGCGGTTACAGCAGGTGTTTGCCGCCAATCGTCAGCCAGATGCACTGTTTGAAGAGATTGAACAAGCGTTGCGACAGTTTGGCGGAGAGGCGCGTGACGATGTCAGCATGGTCGAAATCAGCCTGCTGCAGACGGCCCAGATCACTCCGCCGGCGTTGGTCTACTCCGACAGTGGGCAGTCCTGCCCGCTGGACTGGTCGGTGAGTTTCGAATTTCGCGCCGCCACGCTCAAGCGTTTCAATCCGTTGCCCTATCTGTTGCAGTTGCTGCTTGAGGTCCATGGCCTTCGGGCTCAGAGCGGTGCGCTCTATAGTGTGCTGGCGGAACTCTATTCCAATGCGCTGGAGCATGGCGTGCTGGGGCTGGATTCGAGTCTCAAGCGCGATGCGTCGGGGTTTGCGCGGTATTATCACGAGCGCAATACCCGGCTCGGCGAACTGCAGGATGGTTTTGTACGGGTACATTTGCAGGTGGCGCCGACAGATGGCGGCGGTTGCCTGACCATTCATATCGAAGACAGCGGCAAGGGATTCGATGTCGAGCGAGTGATGGCAAGGCCGTTGGATGACATCCGCCTGTCGGGACGAGGGGTCAGTCTGATCCGCCAGTTGGGGCGCAATGCCCGCTGGACCGACGAGGGTCGAAGTGCACGCGTGGAGTTTACCTGGGAGGCTCTGGCATAATCCGCGCATTCTTGATCAAGGAGTGAGCAAGTGGACGAGACACATGTGGATCGCGGCGTGCTGAGTGCATTGCGCGAAGTGATGGAAGAGAGCTATCCGGGTCTGCTGGATATCTTTCTTGCGGACTCCGAAGAGCGCCTGAAAGTCTTGAGAACAGCTGACAGTGCCGCACTGCTGGTTGAAACGGCCCATAGCTTCAAGGGCAGCAGCAGCAATATGGGCGCCGTCAGGCTGACCAGGCTCCTCCACCAGCTTGAGCAGCAGGCCGCCAGTTTGCCGTGCGCGGCCATTCAGGAGCTGGTCGGCAAAATCGATAACGAGTTTGCCGGTATCCGGCCTCTGTACGAAGCTGAACGACAGCGTTGCCCGGCGAAAATCTGAGCATAAGCTGTATTGGCTCTCCTTCGAGTGAAACTGGCTCGACCTTTGCAGTCAACTCATTCAACTGTACTTAGAGCCCCGTGCAGCGGAGACCGTTTCATGCCCGTTACCCCCGATATTTTGCTTCAGGCCTCCAGGCAGGCCAAGACTCAGGCTGCGTCCGCCAATCCCCCGGCGCTGACCGCTGAGCCCGGGGACAAGGCCGCAAGCTTCGCTCATGTCTACGCCAGCCAGGCCCAGAGCAAGCCCGATGCGTTGGCGGATGCCTCGGTCAAGCCGGGTCGTGACAAAAGCTCTGATGCTGCCGGAAAAAAAGACGCTGGCAACGACACGTCTGCCGCCGGCGAGCCGGTGGTTGCCGATGGCGGCAAATCCTTGCCTGCCGATACGGCGTCGCGGGCTGACGGCAAGACGGCCGACGATGATGCGGCGGATGCCGACCAGGCTCCGGTCGTCGATGCCGCGCCTGTCGATCCGGCGCTTGATCCCTCATTGCAGCAAGCCGTACAGCCAGTGACACCTGCGCCAGTACCGACAACTCCCGCCGTAGCCGACACTGTGCCGCCAGCGGTTGACGCGTCGGTTGCCGCAGCCATCACCACGACAATCACGTCGGCACAGACCGCTACAGACGACAGTTTCGATCCAGAGGCTGATCCTCTCGACGCCCTGCCGGCACTACGCCTGGCGATGGAGCAGAGCGGTCACGTGTCGGCTTCCAGCCAGGCGCAGTCCAAGGCTGCACCGACCCAGGCGCAAGCCCAGGTTGATGGCGAGGTGACGTCGGCGCAACACTTTGCCGCCGGCATGGCGACCCTGCTGGATGTTCAGGCCGACAAAGACAGCACCGGTCAGGGCGACGACAAGGCTTTCAGCGGCTTGATCGATGACGGCCTGAAGGACCTCAAGTCCGCCAGCAGCGACACCCGTGTCGATGATTTCGCCAACCGCCTGGCCGCGCTGACCCAGGCGGCTACCCCGAAGACTGCCAACGCCTTGCCGGTGAACCAACCGATCGCCATGCACCAGAGCGGATGGACCGAAGAGGTGGTGAACCGGGTCATGTACCTGTCCAGCGCCAATCTCAAGGCGGCGGACATCCAGTTGCAGCCCGCTGAGCTCGGACGCCTGGACATTCGGGTGAACATGGTGCCCGATCAACAGACCCAGGTTACGTTCATGAGCGCGCACCCGGGCGTGCGTGAAGCGCTGGATGGCCAGGTTCATCGCTTGCGCGACATGTTCGCCCAGCAGGGCATGGGGCAGGTCGATGTCAACGTTTCGGACCAGTCCCGTGGTTCGCAGCAAGGGCAGGAACAAGCCCGGCAAAGCCAGGCCGGGCGGACCAGCGCCAACGGCGGCCGCCTCGATTCAATGGATGACGACCTGACTCCCGGGGTGGCTGAAGTGGCTGCCAACACCACCAGCGTGATCGGCTCCAGCGCGGTCGATTACTACGCCTGACCAAACGCAAAACCCCCTGTAGGAGCGAGCTTGCTCGCGAAAAACGTGAGAGCGCCGCGTTTATCCAGATGACCCTCGTCATCGTTAACGTCCATCGCGAGCAAGCTCGCTCCTACATGGCATAACACTTGCTCTTGCCTTGCCGTGCGACTGTGAAAACCCGATTAGTGACGGATTATTGGCATGGCGAAGAGCGACGCAGCAGTAAAAGACCCCGCAACCAAAGGCAAACTCAAGCTGATTATCCTGATCGTGGTGGCCCTGCTGCTGGCGATCGGTGTGTCCGTGGGCGCGACCTGGTACTTCATGCACAGCGCTCAGAGCAAGCCTGCCGCCGCCGATGCGCAGACCGCTCTCGTCGGTAAACAGCCAGCGATTTTCGAGCCGATGGCACCGGCTTTCGTGGCCAACTTCAACCAGAACGGTCGCCAGCGCTACATGCAAGTGAGCATCACCATGCTCGCGCGCAACCAGGTGGACCTGGATGCGCTCAAGGTCCACATGCCGGTGATCCGCAATAACCTGGTCATGCTGTTCTCCGGGCAGGACTTCGCCACGCTCGCCTCGCCGGTCGGCCAGGAAATGCTGCGGCAGAAAGCCACCGCCAGCGTGCAGGAAGTGGCGCAGAAAGAGCTCGGCAAAGTGGTGATCGAACAGTTGCTTTTCACTAATTTCGTACTGCAGTAGGAACACGACATGGCCGTGCAGGACCTGCTGTCCCAGGATGAGATCGACGCGCTGTTGCACGGCGTCGACGATGGTCTGGTACAGACCGAAAACGCTGCCGAACCCGGCACCGTCAAAAGCTACGACCTGACCAGCCAGGATCGCATCGTCCGCGGACGGATGCCGACCCTGGAAATGATCAACGAGCGTTTCGCCCGCTATACCCGCATCAGCATGTTCAACATGCTGCGTCGCTCGGCAGACGTGGCGGTTGGCGGCGTGCAGGTGATGAAGTTCGGCGAATACGTGCACTCGCTGTACGTGCCGACCAGTCTCAACCTGGTCAAGATCAAGCCCCTGCGCGGCACCGCGCTGTTCATCCTCGACGCCAAACTGGTGTTCAAGCTGGTGGACAACTTTTTCGGTGGCGACGGCCGGCACGCCAAGATCGAAGGGCGTGAGTTCACCCCGACCGAGCTGCGTGTGGTGCGCATGGTGCTGGAGCAGGCGTTCGTCGATTTGAAAGAGGCCTGGCAGGCGATCATGGAAGTCAACTTCGAGTACATCAACTCGGAAGTGAACCCGGCCATGGCCAACATCGTCGGCCCGAGCGAAGCCATTGTGGTGTCGACCTTCCACATCGAACTCGATGGCGGTGGCGGTGACCTGCACGTGACCATGCCGTACTCGATGATCGAGCCGGTGCGCGAAATGCTCGACGCCGGCTTCCAGTCGGACCTCGACGACCAGGACGAGCGCTGGGTCAACGCCCTGCGCCAGGACGTGCTGGACGTCGACGTGCCAATCGGTGCGACAGTCGCCCGTCGTCAGCTGCGCCTGCGCGACATCCTGCACATGCAGCCGGGGGATGTGATTCCGGTCGACATGCCGGAAGAAATGATCATGCGCGCCAACGGCGTGCCGGCCTTCAAGGTCAAGATGGGTTCGCACAAGGGCAACCTGGCGTTGCAAGTGATCGAGCCGATCGAGCGCCGCTGACCGGCGCTCGTACCCATTCGCAATTAACCGAATTCTGAATTTTTGCTCGCCGAGGACACTGACACTATGAGTACGCAAGACGATCAGGCTCTGGCCGATGAGTGGGCTGCGGCCCTGGAAGAAACCGGTGATGCCGGACAGGCTGATATCGACGCCTTGCTGGCGGCCGATTCCGGCAATTCCGCGTCCAACCGCCTGCCAATGGAAGAGTTCGGCAGCGTGCCGAAAAACAACGACCCGGTCAGCCTCGAAGGCCCGAACCTGGACGTGATCCTCGATATCCCGGTGTCGATTTCCATGGAAGTGGGCAGCACCGATATCAACATCCGCAACCTGCTGCAACTCAACCAGGGTTCGGTGATCGAGCTCGATCGCCTGGCCGGCGAGCCGCTGGACGTGCTGGTCAACGGCACGCTCATCGCCCACGGCGAAGTGGTGGTGGTCAACGAGAAGTTCGGCATCCGCCTGACGGATGTGATCAGCCCAAGCGAACGCATCAAGAAGCTGCGCTGAGTGAAAAAGGTTCTCGGATTTGTGTTGGCGATGCCGTTCAGCGTGCTGGCGGCTGAGCCTGTCGCAACGGCGACCACGGCTGCTGCGCCAGCAGTGAGCAGCGGTGTGGCTGGCCAGCTGACACAACTGGTGTTCGGCTTGCTGCTGGTGCTGGGGCTGATCTTCCTCCTCGCCTGGTTGCTGCGTCGGGTCCAGCAGGCGGGTCCTGCGGGCAAGGGGCAGGTGATCGAGATTGTCGGCTCCCGTGCGCTGGGGCCGCGTGATCGCCTGATGCTGGTACAGGTCGGCAACGAGCAGATTCTGTTGGGCTTGAGCCCTGGCAGCATCACGGCGCTGCACGTCCTCAAGGAGCCGGTGCAAGTGCCGGCTACCGACAAGCCGACACCGGAGTTTGCGCAGCGACTGCTGGAGATGCTGGGTAAAGATCAGAAGGATAAGAAGTAATGGGTGCGCTACGCATCGTCTTGACGCTGGCCCTGATCCTGGCCGCGCCGTTGGCATTCGCCGCCGATCCGCTGTCGATCCCGGCCATCACCCTGGGTACCAATGCGCAGGGTGCGCAGGAATACTCGGTCAGCCTGCAAATCCTGCTGATCATGACCGCGCTGAGCTTCATCCCGGCGTTTGTCATGCTGATGACCAGCTTTACCCGGATCATCATTGTCTTCTCGATCCTGCGCCAGGCCCTGGGCCTGCAGCAGACACCGTCGAACCAGATCCTTACCGGCATGGCGCTGTTCCTGACCCTGTTCATCATGGCGCCGGTGTTCGACCGGGTGAACCAGGACGCCTTGCAGCCGTACCTGGCGGAAAAGCTGACGGCCCAGGATGCGGTCGCCAAGGCGCAGGTGCCGATCAAGGATTTCATGCTCGCCCAGACCCGCACCAGCGATCTGGAGCTGTTCATGCGCCTGTCCAAGCGCACTGACATCGCGACGCCGGATCAGGCGCCTTTGACCATCCTGGTGCCGGCCTTCGTGACCTCCGAGTTGAAAACGGCGTTCCAGATCGGCTTCATGATCTTCATTCCGTTCCTGATCATCGACCTGGTCGTGGCCAGTGTGTTGATGGCCATGGGTATGATGATGCTCTCGCCGCTGATCATTTCCCTGCCGTTCAAGATCATGTTGTTCGTGCTGGTGGATGGCTGGGCGCTGATCATCGGCACACTGGCCAGCAGTTTTGGCGGTGTCTCGCCATGACACCAGAAGTTGCGGTCGACATCTTCCGTGAAGCGCTGTGGCTGACCACCATGATGGTGGCGGTGCTGGTGATTCCGAGTCTGCTGGTGGGCCTGCTGGTGGCGATGTTCCAGGCGGCCACCCAGATCAACGAACAGACCTTGAGCTTCCTGCCGCGCCTGCTGGTGATGCTGGTGACCCTGATCGTCGCCGGACCGTGGCTGGTGCAGACTTTCATGGAGTACATCCTGCAGTTGTACGGCAGCATTCCGCAGGTCATCGGTTAAACCATGTCCTCGCTGCTGCAACTGACGGATACCCAGATCAGTACCTGGGTGGCGGCGTTCATGTTGCCGTTGTTTCGCGTCGGCGCCTTGCTGATGGTCATGCCGGTGTTCGGCACGTCCCTGGTGCCCAAGCGCATCCGCCTGTATTTCGCCCTGGCCATCACCGTAGTCATCGCGCCCAGCCTGCCACCGATGCCGGCGGTGAATGCGCTGGACTTGAGCGGGTTGTTGCTGATTGCCGAGCAGATCCTGGTCGGCGCGATCCTGGGGTTCTCGCTGCAGTTGTTCTTCCAGGCGTTCGTGGTTGCCGGGCAGATCGTCGCGATCCAGATGGGCATGGGTTTCGCCTCGATGGTCGACCCCACCAACGGCGTGTCGGTGGCGGTGATCGGGCAGTTCTTCACCATGCTGGTGACGCTGATGTTCCTGGCGATGAATGGCCATCTGGTGGTGTTCGAGGTGCTCAGCGAAAGCTTCACCACGCTGCCGGTCGGCAGTGGGTTGATGGTCAATCATTACTGGGAACTGGCCGGCAAGCTCGGCTGGGTGCTCGGTGCGGCACTGTTGCTGGTGCTGCCGGCCATCACCGCGCTGCTGGTGGTCAACATCGCCTTTGGCGTGATGACCCGGGCCGCGCCGCAACTGAACATCTTTTCCATCGGTTTCCCACTGACCCTGGTGCTCGGCCTGTTTATCGTCTGGGTCGGGCTGGCGGACATTCTCAACCAGTATCAACCGCTGGCCACCGAGGCCCTGCAGTTTTTACGCGAACTGGCAAAGGCGCGCTGAGACATGGCTGAGAGCGAAAGCGGTCAGGACAAGACAGAAGACCCCACTGAGAAAAAGACAAAGGACGCCCGGGAGAAGGGTGAGATCGCCCGTTCCAAGGAGCTCAATACCCTGGCGATCATGCTCGCCGGTGCCGGTGCCCTGCTGGTGTTCGGCGGAGCGCTGGCCCAGGACATGATGGAGTTGATGCGCCTGAATTTTTCCCTGTCGCGGGAGGTGGTGCTGGATCAGCGCGCGATGGGCACCTATCTGCTGCACTCGGGGCAGATTGCCCTGCTGGCGATTCAGCCGGTGATGATCACCTTGTTGCTCGCCGCCTTGATCGGTCCGATATCCCTCGGCGGCTGGTTGTTCGCAGCCGGTTCCATGGCCCCGAAATTCAGCCGAATGAACCCCGGTGCAGGCCTCAAGCGCATGTTCTCGGCCAAGGCCGTGGCCGAACTGCTCAAGGCTCTGGCGAAGTTTTTCATCGTGTTGTTCGTGGCCTTGCTGGTGTTGTCGGCGGACATCGATGACCTGCTGCGCATCGCCCACGAACCGCTGGACCGGGCGATCATCCACAGCCTGCAAGTGGTCGGCTGGAGCACCCTGTGGATGGCTTGCGGGCTGATCATCATCGCCGCCGTCGATGTGCCGATACAGCTCTGGGAAAGCATCAAGAAACTCAAGATGACCAAGCAGGAAGTGCGCGACGAGCACAAGGACCAGGAAGGTCGTCCGGAGGTCAAGCAGCGGATTCGTCAGTTGCAGCGCGAGATGTCGCAGCGGCGGATGATGGCGGCGATTCCCGATGCCGACGTGGTCATCACCAACCCGACGCACTACGCCGTGGCCCTCAAGTACGACCCGGACAAAGGCGGGGCGCCGATGCTGATCGCCAAGGGTAGTGACTTCCTGGCGTTGAAAATCCGCGAGATCGCGGCGGCCAACGAGATTTTGCTGCTGGAATCTCCGGCGCTGGCACGCTCGATCTACTACTCCACCGAGCTTGAGCAGGAAATTCCCGGCGGGCTGTATCTGGCGGTCGCGCAGGTGCTGGCTTACGTCTACCAGATTCGTCAGTACCGCGCGGGCAAGGGCAAGCGACCGGATCCGCTCAAGGATGACCTGCCGATTCCGCCGGATTTGCGCCGCGATTCCTGAGTTTCGCGCTGTCGCTGCTGGCTCCTTCGCGGGCAAGCCCGCTCCCACTGGGTTCTGCGCAAGCCGCACTGGCCTGCGCCGGCCTTTTCAGCTCAGCGCCTGATTTTGAGTAGCATTCCGGCGAGGACGTCGTCCTTGTCGATAAAGTGGTGTTTTATGGCCACCAGCAGATGTCCGCCGACCAGTGCGCCACAGAACCACGATGTCCAGGTATGAATGTACTTGGCCAGGTCGTAGAGGTCTGGATCAGGGGCAACCAGAGGCGGTAAAAGAAACAGTCCCGCCACAAGAATCGGTTTGTCTGCAACAGAGCTCCAGTACCAGCCTGAAAGAGGCAAGCCAATCAGCGCAATGGCGTAAAGCAGGATGTGCCCCATCATCGCGCCTTGCTTCATCAGTCCGCTCATATGCTCTGGCAGCGCTGGAGGCCGATGCTTCAGGCGCCAGGCAACTCGCGCGACAATCATGAAAAGCAGCGTGCTAGCCAATGCCTTGTGCAAAAAAGTGAGTTCGTGGTGGGGGTTCAGTTCATCTCGCCAGTGCGTGGCCAGGATCCCCAGCGTCCAACTGCTCATCCAGACAAGTGCCATGCCCCAGTGCAGCCACTTGGCGGTGTTGGTGTATTCCGTGGTTTTTGCCTTCGGCATCGTTGCCTTCCTCCTATTCAAGGTCTTGTCGATTTGCATCGTGGCGCGCGATGTTGGAGGGGGTGCATTAACCGACTATTAGGCCGGCGCAAATTCAAGCGGTCGCGGCCAGCGAAAGCCCTCTGTTTCGCCCCTTCGCAAAAGTTGGAAAGCTTCTTGCAGTAGCCGCCCCGAGCCTGCTTCAGGCGTCAAAAGTTTGCTTTAAAGGAACGGGGAATACCGGTGGATCGCTCTCAGTTAATCAACAGTGCCCGCAGCAACATTGCCGACCTCAGTCGAGGCAATCTGGGCGTGCCGCTGTTGCTGCTGGTCATGCTGGCGATGATGATGCTGCCGGTGCCGCCGTTCCTGCTCGACGTGTTCTTCACCTTCAACATTGCCCTGTCCATCGTCGTGCTGCTGGTGTGCGTCTACGCCTTGCGGCCGCTGGATTTTGCGGTGTTCCCGACCATTCTGCTGGTGGCGACGCTGTTGCGCCTGGCGTTGAACGTGGCCTCCACGCGAGTGGTGATGCTCCACGGCCAGGACGGCCACGCGGCCGCCGGCAAGGTGATCCAGGCCTTCGGCGAGGTGGTGATCGGCGGTAACTACGTGGTCGGTATCGTGGTCTTCGCGATCTTGATGATCATCAACTTCGTCGTGGTCACCAAGGGCGCGGGGCGGATTTCCGAGGTGAGCGCGCGTTTCACCCTCGATGCGATGCCCGGCAAGCAAATGGCGATCGACGCCGACCTCAACGCCGGCCTCATCGATCAGAACCAGGCCAAGCTGCGCCGGATGGAAGTCGCTCAGGAAGCCGAGTTCTACGGTTCGATGGACGGTGCCAGCAAATTCGTCCGTGGTGATGCCATCGCCGGCCTGCTGATCCTGTTCATCAACCTGATCGGCGGCATGGCGGTCGGTATCTTCCAGCACGGCATGACCTTCGGCGACGCCGGCAAGGTGTATGCGCTGCTGACCATCGGTGACGGTTTGGTGGCGCAATTGCCATCACTGTTGTTATCGACAGCGGCGGCGATCATGGTGACCCGTGCTTCCGGTTCGGAAGACATGGGCAAGCAGATCAATCGGCAGATGTTCGCTTCGCCCAAGGCGCTGGCGGTAGCAGCCGGTTTGATGGCGGTCATGGGCCTGGTGCCCGGCATGCCGCACTTCTCGTTCCTGAGCATGGCGGCCCTGGCGGCCGGTGGCGCCTACCTGTTCTGGAAAAAGCAGAACGTCGCCAAGGTGCAGGCCCTGCAAGAGGTCAAGCGCCAGCAGGAGTTGCTGCCGTCGCCGGCCCGCGCCGCGGAAACCAAGGAGCTTGGCTGGGATGACGTGACGCCCATCGACATGATCGGCCTGGAAGTGGGATATCGCCTGATTCCGCTGGTGG
This sequence comes from Pseudomonas sp. A-R-19, assembly GCF_019956575.1. Taxonomy (NCBI): domain Bacteria; kingdom Pseudomonadati; phylum Pseudomonadota; class Gammaproteobacteria; order Pseudomonadales; family Pseudomonadaceae; genus Pseudomonas; species Pseudomonas sp. A-R-19. The sequence continues at coordinate 33,331 of NZ_JAHBDR010000049.1, read as the reverse complement.
ACCGCAACCAGGGCGGCCAGTTGCTGGCGCGGATCAAGGGGGTGCGCAAGAAGCTGTCCCAGGATCTGGGCTTCCTGATGCCGACGGTGCATATCCGCGACAACCTCGACCTGGCGCCAAGCGCCTATCGCCTGACCCTCATGGGGGTGATCCTGGCCGAGGCAGAGATTTACCCGGATCGCGAGCTGGCGATCAACCCGGGGCAGGTCTACGGCACGCTCAACGGCATTACCGCCAAAGATCCGGCTTTCGGCCTGGAGGCGGTCTGGATCGAAATCAGCCAGCGCGCCCAGGCGCAATCCCTCGGTTATACGGTGGTCGATGCCAGTACAGTAGTGGCAACCCACCTGAACCAGATACTCTACAAGCATTCCAGTGAACTGATCGGTCACGAAGAAGTGCAGCAACTCATGCAATTGCTGGCCAAAAGCTCGCCGAAACTGGCCGAGGAGCTGGTGCCGGGCGTGGTTTCGCTGTCGCAGCTGCTCAAGGTCCTGCAAGCGCTGCTGGCCGAACAAGTGCCTGTGCGTGACATCCGCAGCATTGCCGAGGCCATCGCCAACAATGCCGCCAAGAGTCAAGATACCGCCGCGTTGGTGGCTGCCGTGCGGGTTGGCGTATCCCGCGCAATCGTGCAAAGCATTGTAGGCACTGAGTCGGAGCTGCCAGTTATCACGCTGGAGCCAAGGTTGGAACAGATATTGCTCAATAGTCTGCAGAAGGCAGGGCAAGGCTCGGAAGAGGGTGTTCTGCTGGAGCCAAGCATGGCTGAGAAGCTGCAGCGCTCGCTGATCGACGCGGCGCAGCGCCAGGAGATGCAAGGTCAACCGGTGATTCTGCTGGTGGCCGGTCCGGTTCGCGCGATGCTCTCGCGATTTGGCCGGCTCGCAGTCCCGGGATTGCACGTGTTGGCTTATCAGGAAATCCCTGACAACAAGCAAGTGACCATCGTTGCGACAGTAGGGCCCAACGGCTGAGGTAGTGGTTTATGCAAGTTAAGCGTTTTTTCGCCGCCGATATGCGTCAGGCCATGAAGCTGGTTCGCGATGAGCTGGGCGCTGATGCCGCCATTATCGGCAACCGCCGGATCGCCGGCGGGGTCGAGCTGACGGCTGCGCTGGACTACAAATTGTCGGCGCTGGCGCCGCGTGTTCCGAACATGGAACTCGAAGACGAGCTGCGCAAGACGCAGTCGCGGATCGTCACCGCCCAGGCCGAATTGAGCCTGCGTGGCGAGGGCGAGAGCGACAACAGCACCAACCGTCAGTTGTTCGCAGGCCTGCCGTTGACCGCCGCGGAACCATTGATCGAACCAACGTACGCCGAACCTCGTCGTCCCGCACCGGCCGCTGCACCGGCATCCGCTGGCGTGGACCCGCGCGCGTTCGACTCGATGCGTTTCGAGCTCAACAGCCTGCGCGAACTCATGGAAGTCCAGCTCGGGTCCCTGGCCTGGAATCAGCTGCAAGGCAGCCGTCCGGACCAGGCCAATCTCTGGCGTCGCCTGCAACGTATTGGCCTGTCTGGCCCGCTGTCGCGCGATTTGCTGGCGCTGACCACTGAAATCCAGGAGCCCCGTCAGGCCTGGCGCATGCTGCTGGCGCACCTGGCGCGCATGATCGTTACCCCGGAAGTCGAGCCACTGGAAGAGGGCGGTGTGATCGCCATGGTCGGTCCTGCCGGCATGGGCAAGACCACCACCCTGGCCAAGCTGGCGGCCCGTTACGTGCTCAAGTACGGCGCGCAGAACATTGCGCTGGTGAGCATGGACAGCTTCCGCATCGGTGCCCAGGAGCAGCTCAAGACCCTGGGGCGCATTCTCAATGTGTCGGTGACCCACGTCGATCCGGGCCAGTCCCTGGTGCAGGCGCTGGAGCCATTGCTGCGCAAGCGCGTGGTGCTGATCGATACCGCCGGCCTGCAGGCCAGCGATCCGGCCCTGCGCATGCAGCTTGAGAGTCTGGCCGGTCGTGGCATCCGCTCGAAAAATTATCTGGTCCTGGCAACCACCAGCCAGAAACAGGTTCTAACCGCCGCTTATCATAGTTACAAGCGTTGCGGGCTCGCTGGCTGCATCCTGACTAAACTGGATGAAACGGCAAGCCTGGGCGAGGTGTTGAGCCTGGCCATCAGTCATGAGCTGCCGGTGGCGTACCTGACCGATGGTCCGCGGATTCCGGATGATCTTCATCTGCCGCGCCGTCATCAGTTGGTCAGTCGCGCCGTCAGCGTGCAAATGCAGGAAGAACCCAGCGAGGAAGCCATGGCTGACATGTTCGCTGACATCTACCACAGCCCGACCAAGCAGGTTGGCTGAGGTAATAATGAATCGTTTTTGTACCTACATCGATGGTCTGCCATGCATTGTTCCGTTTGTGAACGCGCAGCCAGTAATGTGGCCTCCGTCTATGCAAGACAAGGTAAAGAAATAACATGGGCAGCATGCATCCCGTACAGGTGATCGCGGTGACCGGCGGCAAAGGTGGCGTCGGGAAAACTAACGTGTCAGTGAACTTGTCCCTGGCTTTGGCCGAGCTTGGCCGGCGCGTCATGCTGCTGGACGCCGACCTGGGACTGGCGAACGTCGACGTTCTGCTGGGCCTGACACCCAAACGTACCCTGGCCGACGTGATCGAGGGCCGCTGCGAACTGCGCGATGTACTGCTGCAGGGACCAGGCGGCATTCGTATCGTTCCGGCCGCATCCGGCACACAAAGCATGGTTCATCTGAGCCCTGCGCAACACGCTGGCCTGATCCAGGCCTTCAGTGATATCGGCGACAACCTCGACGTCCTGGTGATCGACACCGCCGCGGGCATTGGTGAGTCGGTCGTCAGCTTCGTTCGCGCAGCCCAGGAAGTACTGCTGGTGGTGTGCGACGAGCCGACCTCGATTACCGATGCCTACGCCTTGATCAAGTTGCTCAATCGCGACTACGGCATGAACCGCTTCCGCGTCCTGGCCAACATGGCCCAGAGCCCGCAGGAAGGGCGCAACCTGTTCGCCAAGTTGACCAAGGTCACGGATCGCTTCCTCGACGTCGCCCTACAATACGTCGGCGCGGTGCCTTACGACGAAAGCGTGCGCAAGGCCGTGCAGAAGCAGCGCGCTGTCTACGAGGCGTTCCCGCGCTCCAAGTGCTCGCTGGCGTTCAAGGCCATCGCGCAGAAGGTCGATACCTGGCCGCTGCCGGCCAACCCGCGCGGGCACCTGGAGTTTTTCGTCGAGCGTCTCGTGCAGCAGACAGCAGGACCTGTGCTATGACAGCCAGCGGTTACAACCTCTACAAAAAATCAGCTCGTGATGCGCAGTACGAGCTGATCGAGCGTTACGCGCCGCTGGTTAAACGCATTGCTTACCACTTGCTGGCGCGCTTGCCGGCCAGTGTCCAGGTCGAAGACCTGATCCAGGCCGGGATGATCGGCCTGCTTGAAGTGTCTACCAAATATGACGCCAGCAAAGGCGCCAGTTTCGAGACGTACGCGGGCATTCGAATCCGCGGCGCCATGCTCGATGAAGTGCGCAAGGGGGACTGGGCGCCTCGTTCGGTTCACCGCAATACGCGCATGGTCAGCGACGCTATTCGCTCGATTGAAGCGAAAACCGGCCGTGACGCTAAAGATCACGAAGTTGCGGCCGAACTCCAATTGAGTCTCGACGATTACTACGGAATTTTGAACGACACGCTGGGCAGCCGCTTATTCAGTTTCGACGACCTGTTGCAGGACGGCGAACACGAAGGGCTGCACGAGGATGGCGCGAGTGCTCATCTCGAGCCGTCACGCGATCTGGAAGATGAACGCTTCCAGGCTGCGCTGGCGGATGCGATTGCCAATTTGCCGGAGCGTGAGCGACTGGTGTTGGCGCTGTACTACGACGAAGAGTTGAACCTCAAGGAAATCGGTGAGGTCCTGGGGGTCAGCGAATCGCGGGTCAGCCAGTTACACAGCCAGTGCGCGGCCCGTTTGCGGGGGCGTTTGGGGGAGTGGCGAGCGCGCTGAAGGCAGTGTGGGGACACTGCGAACGAGGCTGGTGTGGTGTTGAACTACCCCGGTCTCGATCTGTTGTGCTCCATACAGTCATTGAGTGCTTTGCCGGATTGATTGAAATGGCGCGTCCAGGTGCTGGGCGCGTTTAAGACTGCTTGGAGGTCGAATTGGACAAGAACATGAAAATCCTCATCGTTGATGACTTCTCAACGATGCGGCGGATCATCAAGAACCTGCTGCGTGACCTTGGGTTCACCAACACCGTCGAGGCCGACGATGGCACTACCGCCATTCCGGTGCTCAACAGCGGAAGCATCGACTTTCTGGTAACGGACTGGAACATGCCTGGCATGACCGGTATCGATCTGCTGCGCCACGTGCGTGCCGATGAGAAGCTCAAGCACCTGCCGGTGCTGATGGTGACCGCTGAAGCCAAGCGTGAGCAGATCATCGAAGCGGCCCAGGCCGGCGTTAACGGCTATGTGGTCAAACCCTTCACGGCCCAGGCGTTGAAAGAAAAAATCGAGAAGATTTTCGAACGCATCGGTTGATGAGTGCGCCACGGGGGAGCTATGGGCAATAACGAATCTTCATTGGGCGATTTCGAGTCGACCCTGAAAAAACACGCCGTCGAATTGGTCGCGAGCCTTGAAAAAGGCAAGTTCGGCGACGCGGTGCAATTGATCCATGAGCTCAACCAGACCCGTGACCGCGGCCTGTATCAGGAGGTGGGCAAGCTCACCCGCGAGCTGCACAGCGCGATCGTCAATTTCCAGATTGACCCGCACATGCCGCAAGCCGAAGAAGTGTCGCAGATCACCGATGCCGCCGAGCGCCTGGGGTATGTGGTCAAGCTGACCGAGGCCGCAGCCAATCGCACCATGGATCTGGTGGAAAGTGCCACGCCTCTGGTCAACAGCCTGGCGGATGAGGCCCAGGCCTTGAGTACGGACTGGGGACGCTTCATGCGTCGTGAAGTCGGCGCCGAGGAGTTCCGTGAATTGGCCCGGCGGGTCGACGGCTTCCTGGCACGCAGCGGCACGGACAATCGCGCGGTGTCGGGCAACCTCAACGACATCCTGCTCGCCCAGGATTACCAGGACCTCACGGGGCAAGTGATCAAGCGCGTGACCCAGTTGGTCACCGAAGTTGAAAGCAACCTGCTCAAGCTCGTGCTCATGGCCAGCCAGGTGGACCGCTTTGCGGGCATCGAACATGACCGTGAAGCGATGCTTGCTGAAAAAGATCCACAAAAACATCTCTCTCAGGGTGAAGGTCCGCAGATTCATGCCGATAAAAGAGAAGACGTTGTGTCCGGTCAGGACGATGTGGACGATTTGTTATCCAGCCTGGGATTCTAGAGTTTTAGCATTTTAGGTTTTTTGGGTTTTTAGACCTGTAGGAGCACCCCCTTAATGAGCTTCGGCGCCGATGAAGAGATCCTTCAGGATTTCCTGGTTGAGGCCGGCGAGATTCTAGAGCAACTGTCCGAGCAACTGGTCGAGCTGGAAAGCCGTCCGGATGATGCGGATCTGCTCAATGCAATTTTTCGCGGTTTTCACACTGTAAAAGGGGGCGCCGGCTTCCTCCAGCTCAACGAGCTGGTGGAGTGCTGCCACATCGCCGAGAACGTGTTCGACATCCTGCGCAAGGGTGAGCGTCGCGTCGATTCGGAACTGATGGACGTGGTTCTCGAAGCGCTGGACGCGGTGAACGGCATGTTCAGCGAAGTCCGCGAGCGCGGCCCGATCACGGCTGCAACGCCTGAGCTGCTGGCGGCACTGGCCCGTCTGGCCGAGCCGCAGTCGGCTGACGAGGTGGCCTCTGCGCCTGTTGCCGCCGTGGTCGAAGCGCCGGTGGCTGAAGCCGATTCGGGCGACATTACCGATAATGAATTTGAACAGTTGCTGGACTCGCTGAATGCCGTCAAGGCCCAGGCCGAGGCGCCGGCGGCTGTGTCTGCGCCGGTCAGCGATACCGCTGCCAGCGATGAAATCACCGATGCCGAGTTCGAGTCGTTGCTCGATCAGTTGCACGGCAAAGGCCAGTTCGCCGTCGATGCGGTTGCGCCGGCTCCGGCTGCGCCAGAAGCACCGAAAGCGGCGGGCGACAGTTCCGATATTACTGACGACGAATTTGAAGCACTGCTCGACCAGTTGCACGGCAAGGGCAACTTCGCCGTCGAGGCGCTGGAATCGGCCATTGCTTCGGTGCCTGCACCTGCAGCACCTACCGCCGCGGCGGCCGGCAGCGATCTGATTTCCGATCACGAGTTCGAAGCGCTGCTTGACGAACTGCACGGCAAGGGCAAGTTCAGCGAAGTCGGCACCGCGACTGTGGCCAATGGTTCGAATGCGACTGTTGCGGCACCGGCAGCCAAGGCCGCGGCGCCGAAACCGGTCGCCAAGGCCCCGGAGCCAAAAGCCGAAGCCCCGGCAGCCGCTGCCGCCCCGGCTGCTGCACCGGCATCGTCCCGCGCTCCGGCCGCGCCACCGGCGGAAAAACCGGCGAGCGAAGCCGAGACCACCGTACGCGTCGACACTGCGCGCCTCGATGAGATCATGAACATGGTCGGCGAATTGGTGCTGGTGCGTAACCGCCTGGTCCGCCTGGGCCTCAACAGCGGCGACGAAGCCATGTCCAAGGCCGTGTCGAACCTCGACGTGGTCACGGCCGACCTGCAGACCGCGGTCATGAAGACCCGGATGCAACCGATCAAGAAAGTCTTCGGGCGCTTCCCGCGCCTGGTTCGCGACCTGGCGCGCCAGCTCAAGAAAGAGATCAACCTGGAACTGGTCGGCGAAGAAACCGACCTCGACAAGAACCTCGTCGAGGCCCTGGCCGACCCGCTGGTCCACTTGGTGCGCAACGCGGTCGACCACGGCATCGAGTCGCCGGAAGAGCGCGAAGCCTCGGGCAAGGCCCGTGGCGGTAAGGTGATCCTGGCGGCCGAGCAGGAAGGCGATCACATCCTGCTGTCGATCTCCGACGACGGCAAAGGCATGGACCCGAATGTCCTGCGTTCCATCGCGGTAAAACGCGGTGTGATGGACAAGGATGCCGCCGATCGCCTGAGCGATACCGAATGCTACAACCTGATCTTCGCCCCGGGTTTCTCGACCAAGACCGAGATTTCCGACGTATCGGGTCGCGGCGTGGGCATGGACGTGGTGAAAACCAAGATTTCCCAGCTCAATGGCTCGATCAACATCTACTCGGCCAAGGGCCAGGGTTCGAAGATCGTCATCAAAGTGCCGCTGACCCTGGCGATCATGCCGACGCTGATGGTCATGCTCGGCAACCAGGCGTTTGCGTTCCCGCTGGTGAACGTCAACGAGATCTTCCACCTCGACCTGTCGACCACCAACGTCGTGGACGGCCAGGAAGTGGTAATCGTGCGGGACAAGGCGCTGCCATTGTTCTATCTCAAACGCTGGCTGGTCAGCTCCGCCGCTCACGAAGAGCAGCGCGAGGGCCACGTGGTGATCCTTTCGGTGGGCACGCAGCGGATCGGCTTTGTCGTCGATCAACTGGTGGGCCAGGAAGAAGTGGTCATCAAGCCATTGGGCAAAATGCTCCAGGGGACTCCGGGCATGTCCGGCGCCACCATCACCGGTGACGGCCGCATCGCGCTGATTCTCGATGTTCCGAGCATGCTCAAGCGTTACGCCACACGGCGTATTTGATTCTGGTGGAGCGGGGCGCCTGGCCTCGCTCCATCTAATGGAGTGTTTATGGCAGTCAAGGTCCTGGTGGTGGACGATTCGGGGTTTTTCCGCCGCCGCGTCTCGGAAATTCTTTCAGCGGATTCCAATATCCAGGTCGTCGGCACGGCGACCAACGGCAAAGAGGCGATCGATCAGGCACTGGCGCTCAAGCCAGACGTGATCACCATGGACTACGAGATGCCGATGATGGACGGCATCACCGCCGTGCGGCACATCATGCAACGCTGCCCGACCCCGGTCCTGATGTTCTCCTCGCTGACCCACGAAGGCGCCCGGGTCACCCTGGATGCGCTGGATGCCGGCGCGGTGGACTTCCTGCCGAAGAACTTCGAAGACATCTCGCGCAACCCCGAGAAGGTCAAGCAACTGCTGTGCGAGAAGATCCTGAGCATCTCGCGCAGTAATCGTCGTGTCAGTCACTACAGCGCTCCAGCACCTGTCGCTGCGCCAGCCCCGATGCCCGCGCCTTCGAGCGTGGGCAGTTTTGGCAGCAGCGCGCCCGTGCGTCCGGCTCCGGCACCGATCCCTGCGCGTACGCATGCGGCCAGCCCGTCGTCACCTGCGCCAAAACGCAAAAACTACAAGCTGGTTGCCATCGGCACCTCCACCGGCGGACCGGTCGCCCTGCAGCGGGTCCTGACTCAGTTGCCGGCCAATTTCCCGGCGCCGATCGTGCTGGTTCAACACATGCCGGCGGCCTTCACCAAGGCCTTCGCCGAACGCCTGGACAAGCTCTGCCGCATCAGCGTCAAGGAAGCCGAGGATGGCGACATCCTGCGTCCGGGCCTGGCGCTGCTGGCACCGGGTGGCAAGCAGATGATGATCGACGGCCGTGGCGCGGTGAAAATCCTCCCGGGTGACGAGCGTCTGAACTACAAGCCGTGCGTGGATATCACGTTCGGCTCGGCCGCCAAGACCTACGGCGACAAAGTTCTGGCGGTCGTCCTGACCGGCATGGGCGCCGACGGTCGTGAAGGCGCGCGCCTGCTCAAGCAGGGCGGCAGTTCGATCTGGGCACAGGACGAAGCCAGTTGTGTGATCTACGGCATGCCGATGGCCATCGTCAAAGCTGAACTGGCCGACGCGGTGTACAGCCTCGACGACATTGGCAAGCACCTGGTCGAGGCTTGTATCTGATGGATGTTCTAAGCCTGATCGGCATCATCATGGCCTTCGTCGCCATCATTGGCGGCAACTACCTTGAAGGCGGTCACCTCGGCGCCCTGGCCAACGGCCCGGCAGCGCTGATCGTGCTCGGCGGCACCATTGGCGCCGCGCTGCTGCAATCGCCGATGAGCGCCTTCAAGCGCGCCATGCAGATCCTTGCCTGGATCCTGTTCCCGCCGCGCGTTGACCTCGCCGGTGGCATCGACCGGGTAGTGAACTGGAGCCTGACCGCGCGCAAGGAAGGCCTGTTGGGCCTTGAAGGAATCGCCGACGCCGAGCCCGACAACTACGCGCGCAAAGGCTTGCAACTGCTGGTCGACGGCGCCGAGCCGGAAGCGATCCGCAGCATTCTGGAAGTGGATTTCTACACCCAGGAAAGCCGCGATGTCGAAGCGGCCAAGGTCTTCGAAAGCATGGGCGGTTACGCGCCGACCATCGGCATCATCGGTGCGGTGATGGGCCTGATTCACGTGATGGGCAACCTCGGTGATCCGTCGCAACTGGGTAACGGCATCGCCGTGGCCTTCGTCGCCACCATCTACGGCGTGGCCAGTGCCAACCTGGTGCTGCTGCCGATTGCCGCCAAACTCAAATCCATCGCGCTGCGCCAGTCGCGTTATCGCGAAATGTTGCTGGAAGGACTGCTGTCGATCGCCGAAGGTGAAAACCCACGCTCAATTGAGTTGAAGCTCCAGGGCTTCATGGATTGATGGGGGTAATGGACTATGGCTCGTCGTCGTCAACATGATGAACATGTAAACCATGAACGTTGGCTGGTTTCCTATGCCGACTTCATCACCTTGCTGTTTGCTTTTTTCGTGGTGATGTACTCGATCTCGTCGATCAATGAAGGCAAGTACAAGGTCATTTCCGAAGCGCTGGTCGGGGTCTTTACCGACTCCGATCGCTCGCTCAAGCCGATCCCCATTGGTGACGAGCGGCCGAAGACCGTGACCCCGGCCAAGCCGCTGGTCAAGGACAGTGACCAGGTCGATGCCGGTGTCTCCGGCGCCAACGACCCGCTCAAAAGCATCGCCGACGACATCAGTGCGGCGTTCGGTGACCTGATCAGCTCCAACCAGATGACCGTGCGTGGCAACGAGTTGTGGGTCGAGATCGAGCTCAATTCAAGTCTGTTGTTCGGCAGTGGCGATGCCATGCCCAGCGACATCGCGTTCAACATCATCGACAAGGTCGCGGCGATCCTCAAGCCGTTCGACAACCCGATTCATGTCGAAGGTTTCACTGACGATCAGCCGATCCGCACCGCGCAGTACCCGACCAACTGGGAGCTGTCCTCGGCCCGCTCGGCCAGCATCGTGCGCATGTTGGCGATGCAGGGGGTGAACCCCGGTCGCCTGGCTTCGGTCGGTTATGGCGAGTTTCAGCCAGTGGCCAACAACGCCACCGCCGAAGGCCGCGCGCGCAACCGTCGCGTGGTGCTGGTGGTGTCGCGCAACCTCGATGTGCGCCGCAGCCTGACCGGCACCGGAACCGCTAATGCGCAACCGGATGCCGCCTTGAAGCGTGCTGGCACACAAACTGCACCGACCCCGGTCAAGTCGCCGGTACGAGAGAACGCCGTCAATTCTCCGTCACCCGTATTAACACGTTGAGCTATTTCTCGGACGATCCGTTCGGCCGGGAGGAACAATCCGAATGAGAGTCTGGGCAGTCGCCAATCAAAAGGGTGGTGTCGGTAAAACCACTTCCTCCATCGCTTTAGCCGGGTTGCTGGCCGAGGCGGGCAAGCGCGTGGTCGTGGTCGATCTCGACCCTCATGGCTCCATGACCAGCTACTTCGGTTACGACCCCGACACCCTGGAACACAGCAATTACGACCTGTTCCTGCACAAGGGCAACGTGCCCCAAGGCCTGCCGGGTCAACTGCTGCTGTCGACCAGCGACGAACGCATCTCCCTGTTGCCCTCCAGCACCGCGCTGGCCACCCTTGAGCGCCAGTCGCCGGGGCAGAGCGGTTTGGGCCTGGTGATTGCCAAGAGCCTGGCGCAACTGTGGCAGGACTTCGATTACGCGGTGATCGACAGCCCGCCATTGCTCGGCGTGCTGATGGTCAATGCCTTGGCGGCGAGCCAGCAACTGGTGATCCCGGTGCAGACCGAACACCTGGCGGTCAAGGGCCTCGAGCGCATGGTCAACACCCTGGCGATGATCAACCGCTCACGCAAACAGGCATTGCCATTCACCATCGTGCCGACCCTGTTTGACCGGCGCACCCAGGCGTCCCTCAGCACATTGCGTGTGCTGCGCGACAAATTCCCCGACGAAATCTGGCAAGGCTACATCCCGGTGGACACGCGCCTGCGCGATGCCAGCCGTGCCGGGTTGACACCTTCGCAGTTCGACGGCAAGAGCCGTGGCGTTCTCGCCTACCGTGCGTTGCTCAAGCATCTGCTGGCGGCGCAACTCGTTCCGCAGGTGGCCTGACATGACCCCGATCCCTGTAGGAGCGAGCCTGCTCGCGATGGTCGTCAACGATGACGCGGGAAACCTGACATGACCCCGATCCCTGTAGGAGCGAGCTTGCTCGCGATGGTCGTCAACGATGACGCGGGAAACCTGACATGACCCCGATCCTTGTAGGAGCGAGCCTGCTCGCGATGGTCGTCAACGATGACGCGGGAAACCTGACACCCCATGGCGCGCTCAGGCTCATCGCGAGCAGGCTCGCTCCTACAGGTGCGTGCGCATGAACCGCCCATTGAAGACCTCCTCGCGCCCGCAACTGGCGTTGCAGTCCTACCTGGACAGCCTGCTGCAGGAAGTGACTGAAGAGTTGACGCTGCCCCTGGAGGCAGTGGCCGAGGAGATCACCGCCGAAACCGTGCTGGACGAGTTCCAGGCTGCCGTGCTCGAAGAACAGGCCCGGGATGCGCAGAAAACCGCGCCTGTGGTTGCGCCAGTCGCACCGGTGGCCAAGGTGCCGGTGGCTGTGGTCGAAGCGCCGGAGCCCGTCATGGCACCGGTATCGACCCTTGCGCCGCTGTTGCAAACCCTGAGCGCTCCCGTCATTGAAGCGCCTGTGGCGCTAGAGACTCCGGTTATCGAAGAGCCTCAGACGCTGGTTCCGCCCGTCGTCGAAGTGCACCTGCCACCGAGCAACACGCCGCCACCGGTGGAGTCCGACGGTCGTCCATCCTGGGCTGCCGAACCGTTCGAGTGCCTGCTGTTCGATGTCGCCGGTTTGACCCTGGCAGTGCCACTGGTGTGCCTGGGGTCGATCTATTCCCTGGCCGGTCACGAGCTGACGCCGCTGTTCGGCCAACCCGAATGGTTCCTGGGCATCCTGCCGAGCCAGGCCGGCAACCTCAAGGTGCTCGATACCGCGCGTTGGGTCATGCCCGATCGCTACCGCGACGATTTCAAGCAGGGCCTGCAATACGTGATTTCGGTGCAAGGCTACGAGTGGGGGCTGGCGGTGCATCAGGTCAGCCGCTCGTTGCGCCTGGACCCGAATGAAATCAAATGGAGAAGTCATCGAGGTCAGCGGCCATGGCTCGCCGGCACGGTGATTGAGCACATGTGCGCCTTGCTCGACGTCGCCTCGTTGGCGGAGTTGATCGCCAGTGGCGGGGCAAAGCACATGTCCGGCAGCAAGCCGAACCACAAACCGACAAACGTTAAATAAACAACAGGCGACGGCACTCGATGGCGTTGCACGGAACACACACCGCTAGGGCGGTTTCTTGAGGGGTCAGGGTATGAATGATAAGGCGACGGCGGCAAAGGGTTCCGAAGATCCGATCCTGCAATGGGTCACCTTCAAGCTGGACAACGAGACCTACGGCATCAACGTGATGCGCGTCCAGGAAGTCCTGCGCTACACCGAAATCGCCCCGGTCCCGGGTGCGCCGAGCTACGTGCTGGGCATCATCAACCTGCGCGGCAACGTCGTCACCGTGATCGACACCCGCCAGCGCTTCGGCCTGATGAATGCCGAGATCAGCGACAACACCCGTATCGTCATCATCGAAGCCGACAAGCAAGTGGTCGGGATCATGGTCGACAGCGTGGCCGAAGTGGTTTACCTGCGTCAGTCGGAAATCGAAACCGCGCCGAACGTGGGTAATGAAGAGTCCGCCAAGTTCATTCAAGGCGTGTGCAACAAGAACAACGAATTGCTCATCCTGGTCGAGTTGGACAAGATGATGAGCGAAGAAGAATGGTCGGAACTGGAGAGTATCTGATTGATTCTCGAGGTTGCGGTCATTGTCCTGTTCCTGTTTTGGGCAGGTACGCTGGCAATGTTCCTGGCGTACATTCGCGCCCAGAAGCAGATCGCCGTGCAACAGGCCAAGGGTGATGCGCTGCGTGACCAGCGCATCAAGGACCTGGGCAAACGCGTCGACGACTACCAGAACGGCAACGTGCGCATGGGCGAAGACCTGCATGAATTGCGGGCGATCGTTGCGCCATTGCCGGACAAACTCGCTCAGCTGGAACAACGCGACCCCTCGAGCCTGTCGTTCGCCCAGGCGGCGCGACTGGTCGGGATGGGCGCCAGCGTCAACGAACTGACCCAGTCCTGCGGCTTGACCCAGGCTGAGGCGGAGTTGATGAGCAAGTTGCACAAGAACTGAGTGTTGCTATCCGGCTGAAATCGCCTTCGCGAGCAAGCCCGCTCCCACACTGGATCAATGTCGTACACAAAATTTGTGTTCACAGAGGACCAAATGTGGGAGCGGGCTTGCTCGCGAAGGCGTCCTCGAATGCGCAGCAATCTTCCTCGCGATCCGACGCATTCCTCTCTATCCTCAGACCGGGACTACGCCTTCGTAGTCTCCAGCCTATAACACTCTCAGACTCCACCGTCTTGAGCTCGCAGCCAGCGATCAGTAGTTTGAACCACTCAAACCTATACAGTGCCAGGAAGGCTTATGATCGACATTTTGCGTGGTACACCGCTGTGGGTTTATGCGGTGTTTTTTATTCTGAGTTACTACGGTGTCATCGCCTGTTTCAGGAACCACATATCGAAAAGGTCATTGCAGATATCCCCGGTGATATTCGTGGCTCTGTCCCTCGCATCGCTCAATCCCTCCCAGGACATTGCAATCCAGCTTTCAACCTATGCGTCGGGATTACTCGCGGGGTGGTTGCTGGCACAGCGTTTTTTCTCGTACAACAATCTGCAGTGCGAAGGGAAATATCTGGTTCTACCCGGTACGATCAAGATACTGATTGTGTATTGGGGCTTTTTTGCCTGGCGTTATTACGAAGGTTACCAGGCGGCCATGTATCCGGAACTGGCCAATGAAATGTCGACGGTTGCCGGAGCGGCGCTCGGGGCGGGGCTCATCAATGGCCTGATTGTCGGTCGCAGTTTCAAGCTATTGCATTTTTTCAAGTTTGAACACGTCACGCGCCGGAGTTGATGAGCAAGTTGCGCAAGAACTGAGTTTTTGCGGTTTTTTGAGATTGCCTTCGCGAGCAAGCCCGCTCCCACACTGGATCAATGTCGCACACAAAATTTGTGTTCGCGAAGGCCCAAATGTGGGAGCGGGCTTGCTCGCGAAGGCGTCCTCAAAAGCTCAGTAATCATCCCCGCGCTCGGTAACATCCTTCTCCACCATCAACGCATCCGGATCCTGCCCAGCCGGAAACTTCCCCTTCACCTTCGACACACACACGTAATGATCTCGGCGATCGAGAGATAAAGCCCCCATCCACGTCCGCAATCCCAGTACATCCATTTTCGCGAACAGGCGCTTCGAGATCTCGGGCAGGGTCGCCCCTGGGATACGACCTACGTGGTCCTAGGAATTGGACTACTTGATTTGAGGAAAGGGCTGACTTGAGACGGTCGGCTTCCGTCCGTACCGTGCGGTGCCTGTATTTGCTCTTGGTTTTGGGCTGATGTCCTGCACATGTTCAAACACGGAAATTCACCATGCGCCCCATCATCGTAATCGACGACCCGACCTCTGATGGAGGGCGGGTGTGTGAAGGATCGCCCTGGACGGATATCAACGGTCTCGCGGTTGCGAGAGTCGGAGATCGAGTCTTGTGTCCGCACGGGGAATGCATGATCGAAAGTGGTGATGAAACACTGCTGGTCGATGACAGGGCGGTTGCTCGTGACGGTGACCTGACTTCCTGCGGTGCAAGGCTGATCGCTACGCAAAAGGACACTGGCCTTCTCTAAGGAACAGAGATGGAATATCGAACAAGTATCTACGATCGGATCTCCGAACGACGGTTGGCGGCGCAGGAGGCGCAACGTCTGGCGGACGCGTTATTTTCCACGGGGGATTTCGCCTCCAGCTGCGTCAGCATTGCACGGGCCTGGGTCTGGCTACCTTGCGGCCCCTATGACGCACCGTTGCCAGTGAGCGAACTGGCAAGGATGCGTAGCAACTTCTCTCATGACCCACGCCTGCTTGATGCGCGCGGACTGCGGCGGCCCATTCGCCGTCTCGCCACTCCCGCCGCGGGATGGCCAGCAGTCGAGGCGCTTGGGCGTTCCAGTGAAATCCTGCAGGGCGCCCTGAAAAAATGGGCGTCGACAATGCGGGACTCAATCGACTGGTCGAACACTCAGGTTGTGTTGTTTGTTCCAGATGCTGTCGGCGCGATGGACTGGATTGATCGAGCCGAGGGCCTGTGGCCTCGGGAGCTGATGCCGCTACATGGTTTTGACCTGCAGACCCAAGCCCCGGGGCAGTGGTTGCTCGAGGTCCTTGGTCACAGTGC
Source organism: Pseudomonas sp. A-R-19 (assembly GCF_019956575.1). NCBI lineage: Bacteria > Pseudomonadati > Pseudomonadota > Gammaproteobacteria > Pseudomonadales > Pseudomonadaceae > Pseudomonas > Pseudomonas sp. A-R-19. Next base: position 17,733 of record NZ_JAHBDR010000049.1, on the reverse strand, counting down.
CGGGCCGCAGTACCTGTTGTGCCTGAGTCTGGACACATGGGTCTGCAAGGAGCAGGCGTCGTGTTGCGCACCTGATGAGATGGCTGGCGAAGCGGTCAGCGCGGTGTTGCTGCGTCGTCAGCCAAAGCTGACGGACCCGCAGACCGCCAACGCTCTGAAACTGTTTGCGCCGATCCAGCTGGATCACCCGGCGCGCACTTCCCAGGCGCGTACCGACACGCAAACCCTCGAGCTGTTGATGGCAAAACTGTGCAAGCTCACGGCCATCGATCCGGCGCGAGTCAGCGTGCTGATCGGAGAGGGCGCACTCGGTGACAACCGTCTCACTCAGCTCGGCGAATATGCCCGGAAATTCTTGCCTGGGCTGGACCTCGATCATCAGGTTCGCCTCAACACACTCAGCGCCCGGTTCGGGCCTGTGACCGAGCAATGGGTGCAAATCGGCCTCGCCTGGCTGACTGCAACCGCTAAACCTGGCTGCGCAGTATGGATACTGGATCGCAGGTTGTCCGACCAGACCCGGGGCTGGCTGATCGGCTGAAGCCTCATGCATTTGTGAAACAGGGAGTTTGAACGGTGAATTCAATCACAGACACGGCATTGGCTTCGTTTGTCCAGCCATTGAGCCAGGCCGGACGCCTGTTGCAACTGACGACGCCCCAAGGGCAGGAGCTGTTCGCGCTGCGAGCCCATGCCCGGGAGCGGCTGGGCCGGGTGCCCCGCTACACGGTTGACGTGATCAACCAGGCGACGGTGTTCGACCCCGAACAACTGATTGGTCAGGCGGTCCAACTGAGCATCAAGCTGGACGACGGCAGTTTGAGCCCAAGGCATGGCTGGGTGGAAAGCGTGCGCTACCTGGGAAGTGACGGCGGTCTGGACGATTGGCAACTGGTCTTCGCTCCCTGGTTCAGCCTGCTGGAATACCGTGTGGATTGCAGGATCTGGCAGGAGGTGAGCCTTCCCGACATCCTCGCCCAGGTGTTCCAGCACTACAGCCAGGCGCGTGGCGCGTACCGCTTCGAACTGTCACGGGAATATCCGCTGCTGTCCTACGTCACCCAGTTCAACGAGACCGATGCCCATTTCGTGCAGCGCTGGTGCGAACAGGAAGGTTTGTTCTGGTACGTGGAACACGCGCTTGATAGCCACTGCATCGTCTTCACTGACAGCGCCATGCTTTTACCGACCTTGAACCCATCTGCCTTGCGTTTTCATACGCAACAGGCCGCTGACCGGCAAGACAGCATTACTCAATGGAGCCCCGGAGCCCGATTGCTCAATGGCCTGGTGCAATCAAGCAGCAGCGACTACCTCTGTCATGCCCGATCACAAATCACCCGAACCCCGGCGCTGCCAGCATCTTCGGCGCCACCAGACCTCGAGCGTTATCAATACCGTGGGCAATATGCCTGGCAAAACCCGGACCGTGGCGACTGGCTGAGCCGCGTGCAGATTGAGCAGGACGAATCGGCTGCCAGACGCATCCATGGGCAAGGTGGCGTGCGCCAGATGCAACCGGGTCATGGTTTCGAGCTGACCCAACATCCGTTGTATGAATCCAGGACGCCCAAGGAACGCCAGTTCCTGATCATCGCGGTCGAGTTTTTTGCCCAGAGCAACCTGCCGGTCGGCACGCAGCGAGCAAGCCCGCCCGGTAGCCTGAAAGCGCTTTTCGAATCCGAGCAGCGTCAGTCGATGCACGAAGTGGATAGCGAAGGCTTTTACCTGAACCGCTTCGAGACCCAGCGACTGGACATTGCTTATCGCAGCCCTTTCGTTCATGCCAAACCGGCCAACCCCGGCCCGCAGACCGCCGTCGTCGTGGCCCCGAGCGGTCGCGAGGTCTTTACCGACCAGCTCAACCGTATCTGCGTACGTTTTCATTGGGACCGTCTGCTCAAGGATGGCGAACTGGGCTCATGCTGGCTGCGCATGATGCAGGCCAGCAGTGGCGAGGGCTGGGGCAGCGTGAACGTGCCTCGCTCGGGGGAAGAGGTCGTGGTGACGTTCCTCGACAACGACATCGACCGCCCCCTGGTGATGGGGCAGGTCTATGGCGGACACAAGCCCGCCTGGCACTCAAGCGGGTTGATGAGCGGTTACAAGAGCCAGGAGATCAAAGGACTTGGCTACAACCAGTGGGTGATGGACGACTCCACCGGCCAGATACGGACCCAGATCCACAGCAGCCATGGCCACAGCCAGTTGAACCTCGGTTATCTAATCGACCAGCAGGGCAATCAGCGTGGCGCCCTGCGGGGTACAGGTTTTGAGTTGCGCACCGATGCCTACGGTGCCTTGCGCGCGCAGCAGGGTTTGTATCTCAGCACCTGGCCACGCACCAAAGCGCAAGGCGGCCAGGTCGATGTCGAGGAAGCCCGCACGCAACTGATAAACGCCCAGGAGCGGGTCAAGGCATTGTCCGAGGCCGCTCGCCAGCACAATGCCCTGCCGATGCAGGGAAGTGTCGACAGCCTCGGTCAACTTGATGTCGATACTCGGCTGGACTATGGCAGTGAAGGCAAACACCTCACCGGCAATCAACGACAACCACGCAATGGCGGTGACACCGATGCGGCGATCAGCAGTGGTGGCCGTGGCCGCACGGCGGGCTTTCACAAGCCGCTATTGATCGCCTCAGCGCCTGCCGACATCGTCACCGCGACGCCGCAAAATACCCACATTCATAGCGGCAAGCAGTTGACCTTGTCGAGCGGAGAAGACATCAACCTTGCCAGCGGCCAGTCATTGCTGGCCAGTGTTGCTCAAAGCATCAGCCTGTTCGCCAAGGCAGCGGGCGCCAAGCTGTTCGCGGCCAAAGGCAAGATTGAAATACAGGCACAGAGCGATGCCATCGAGCTCACCGCCCAGGACAGCGTGCGTATCACTTCGACCGGGCGTTCCGTCGAAATTGCCGCTCAGGATGAAATTCTGCTGACCAGCGGCGGCGCTTACATTCGCATCAAGGACGGCAACATCGACATCCATGCGCCTGGCACCGTTGATGTAAGGGGCGTGAAAAAGTCCTTCAGGGGCCCGGCACAACTCAACCGCGACAACCCGGCGTGGCCAACGGGCTCGGTCAGTCAGACGCTGGTATTGGCGGTCGGGCAAAGCAGCGCCGCAGGTTTTCAGCCGTGGGCGGGCATGCCTTACACACTCTTTGCCGATGGGGTTCAGGCCGCAAAAGGTGTCATGGATACCAGTGGCCGGATTGCCGTCGACCACCACGTCACCACCCGCCGTTATCACATCGAACTGGCCAACGGCGTCAGCTACGAGGTGCCGGTGGGCGGCGCTTACCTGGGAGAGCCGGGCAATGCCCAACGGGCCAACCAGGGTTTCCACCGTCATGAGCAACAACCTCGACCGGGCGATACGCCGCCAGACAGCTCCAGCGGGTTCCGCCAGACCTATGCCCAATTGAACACTGCAGAACCGGAGGCTTGAAGATGACCACACCCACGATCACAGTCCCGATCGCCACGAGCAAGACCACCTCCTGCCAGCTCAACCTGCCGTGGTTCGTACAGTGCACCGAATACGTCCCGGCGCCCGCCACCTTCGAGCCGCTGGTGAATGGCGAGCGCGCCTTCAGCTCGGTGTATGACGCCATCTCGGCCGCCAAAACCAGCGTGGAAATCATCTGTTGGGGGTTTCAGCCGTCGATGTACTTCAAGCGCGGCGATACCGGTTCGCTGTGCATCGGCGATCTGTTGATCAAGAAAGCCCTTGAAGGCGTTCAAGTCCGAATCCTGTGTTGGTACGACACGTTGCGCCTCGCCCAGACCTCGGAAAACCCGACGCCCGGTGACAACGTCACCAACTGGTTCGGCAAGTACAAGCAGAACCGCAACGACGTACAAATCGAATATGACAAGATGTGGTATCGCCAGATCCGGCTGGCCTACACGGGCGCCGAAACCGGCCCCATCGAGCTGGGCCAGCGTTTCTTTCGCCTGATGCGATGGGGCAATGACCCCTCTCTGAGCATCAAGAACATCGAATTCGTCACTCGCGACTTCGGCCTGCTGGATCGTGCAGAAATTGCCTGGCGCCTGACCTTGAAGGCACTGGACAAGGATCGCGACACGACCAACAAAGTCATGAGTTCGGTGGCCATGGTTGCCGAGCCGAGCCACCACCAGAAAATGGTGCTGGTGGACTACGAGCAACCGGAGGTCGCCGTCGGGTTCGTGATGGGGCACAACACGCTGGATGCCTATTGGGACAATGATGATCACAGCCATGTGCGACACCATGCGCAGTTCGGACGCAACGGCGAAACGCCCCGGCAGGATATTTCCAGCCGAGTGAGCGGTCCGGTGCTTGAGTTCTTGAACGACAACTTCTGCGCCGCCTGGAAAAAAGAAACCCGCGTCGACCTGCTCGGCCCTCGTCAACACCTCGCCGGACAACTGCGCCTGCGCCCAGGCTACGGCCCTCCCGTCATGGCGCAGATACTCAGGACCCAAAGCCAGGAAAACATCCGTGACATCGAGAAGGTCTACCTGAAGGCCGTCAACAACACGACCCGATTCATCTACATCGAGAACCAGTACTTTCGCTGGCCACCGCTGGCGGACAAGATCAAGAGCGTCGTGCAAAACCTTCTCAAAGGCGGGCGCGATCTTGAAAAAGACGGGCCGCTGTACCTGTTCGTCGTGACCAACTCCTCCAGCGAAGCCATGGGCGATGGCTCGGTCAATACTTTCCGCATGTTGAAGCAGTTGGGCCGCCCGGAGTTGATGCCGGGTGTCGCCAGGGCCGAACGGCGTGACGGTCTACAGGCCGAACTTGACCAAGCCAAGCTGGCCGAGCGCCTGGCTTCCATCAATGCGCGCATTTTCAAGGATCAACGCGATACCGAGCATGACCCGGCGGCGGCTCGGTACTACGAAACCTTGAAAGACAAGCGGGAACGCGCACGCGCCAGGGTTGCGCAGCTTGAAAAAGAGTTTCCCCAGCAAGACCAGGCCGTCATATCCCCCACGGAAATTCCCGGCCTGAAAGTACACATTTGTACCCTGGTGGCCCCAGATTCCCCGCCGGAAAACTGGATGGATGTGTATGTGCACAGCAAGTTGATGATTGTCGATGACGTGTTCACCACGCTGGGTTCTGCGAACATCAATACGCGGAGTATGCAGGTGGACAGTGAGTTGAATATTTGTATTGAGGATCCTGCGGTTACAAGGCCGTTGAGGGAGCATTTGTTTGGGGTGCATACGGGGGGGAGGGCGATGGGGAATGATATGGCTGAGGTGTCCGAGATATGGGACTACATTCTTGAAAAAAATGACGAGAGAAGAGTGCACGGTTTGCAACGAAAAACAGAATTCACCCCCAATCCCCCGATTGCATCATTGGTTGAGTTTTTACAAGAAAGTTCTGTCAGGAGAAACTTAGACTAAGTGAAGAAAAAAATAGTTGCTGTTTTTATTTTTTGTATTTTCATTGCTGCTTGTTCAAAAGAGGAAGAAGGGATGCCCGATATCTCGCAGACAGCCTTTGCCTACAACAGGCTGGAATTTAAGTGTGTATATGAACGCGATGCATTACCGGTGTTGAGTCAGGACGCGGACGTCTTGTATCGGTATAGCCTTTACTTGGAAAAGCGTAAAGGGCAGAAGGATTACGACGAGATCGCCCGCTATTATCGTATCGCGGCTGCACACGATCATTACAAGGCCGCGACCAATCTGCAGTTCCTGCTGTCAGCCGGACAGGCTCAGTCTCCTGACGCGAGTAAAGAGGTCATCAACCTAGCCGAATACTATATTGCTCAAGGCATTCCTGGGGCTTATTACGATATGGGGCATTACCTGGAGTTGGGTTATGGCGTCAAACAGGATGTCGCGGCCTCCAGGGCTTACTTTCGTCGGGCGGCTGACTTGGGAAATCCGGACGCTCAGTATTACATAGGCAGGCTTTTGTCCTATGTGCCCAATACGGCCGAAATTATGTTGGCGATGTACAAATGTGCGATGGAGCAGGGCAATCGAGCAGCCGGAAGAAGATACTCAATATATTCACAAGGGTCAGGTGATTACAAAGACTCCGTGCAAGGCTATCAAATAGCAGTTCGGTATGGCGATGCCGCTAGTGCTAGTCGACTGGCTAGCGCATTTGAAGGTCCCCCAGTGTCCGATGAGCTTTATTATTTGGCACTTGAGAAAGATTCCGAACGTGTAGAACGATATAAAAAAATTAACTTATTCCTGAGGCGACACGAACATTTAGAGGCAAAAATCCCCGATCTGGATGACATCGTCCCGCTCCCACCTGCGACCCTCCCCGAGTGGGACGGTACCTTCCAATGGAAACGAGAGCGTGACTCGGCTGTCCCCATCATTCCATCAGCAGAGCTGATCGAGAAACTCAGCGCCGAAAAGGGACTTGATCCCGCCACGGGCTTGCGGCTGCCAAAATCCACCGGGAATACCTGATCATTACCGTCGTGCATCCTGTTTGGTTAGTTTGGAGAAAGTGAATAGATATGGGCAAGTCATTAATTGTCGAGTGAAGTTATGCGGGGGAATTTAATAAATAATCAGGTCGGGGCGAATAAGCTGCTGCTGGCATTGTTCAGCTTCTTGATGATCATGGCCTGCTCAAAAAAAGAAGAGCAGATGCCTGATGCCGCGTCGGTGGAAATTGCTCGCAGTAGTTTGGAGTTCAAGTGCGTATATGAGCGCGATGCATTACCGGTGATGAGTCAGGGCGCGGACGTCTTGTATCGGTATGGCCTTTACTTGGAAAAGCGTAAAGGGCAGAAGGATTACGACGAGATCGCCCGCTATTATCGTATCACGGCTGCACACGATCATTACAAGGCCGCGACCAATCTGCAATTTCTACTGTCAACCGGACAAGCCCGCTCTCCTGACGCGAGTAAAGAGGTCATCGATCTGGCCGAATTTTATATTGCTCAAGGTATCCCGGGGGCTTATTACGACATGGCGCATTACCTGGAGTTGGGTTATGGAGTCAAACAGGATGTCGCGGCCTCCAGAGCCTATTTTCGGCGAGCGGCCGATTTGGGGAATCCGGACGCCCAATACTACATAGGCAGGCTTCTATCCTATGTACCCAATACGGCCGAAACCATGCTGGCGATGTACAAGTGTGCGATGGAACAAGGTAATCACTCGGCGGGAAGAAATTACGCAATTTATTCGCAAGGTTCAGAGCTATACCAAGAAGCTCTACAAGGCTTTCAAATAGCAATTCGCAATGGCGATGACAGCAGTGCTAGTCAACTGGCGAGTGCCTTCGAAGGGCCGCCAGCGTCCGAAGAACTGTACTACCTGGCTGTTAAGCAAGATGGCGAGCGCGTTGATCGATACAATAAAATCAGCGACTTCCTGACGCGACACGAACATCTCGGGGCAAAAATGCCCGATCTGGATGACATCGTCCCACTCCCACCTGCGACCCTCCCCGAGTGGGACGGTACCTTCCAATGGAAACGAGAGCGTGACTCGGCTGTTCCCATCGTTCCATCAGCAGAGCTGATCGAGAAACTCAGCGCCGAAAAGGGACTTGATCCCGCCACGGGTTTGCCGCTGCCAAAAACCGCCGGGAACCTCTAATTAATGCTGTTCCTGCAATAACTGCACGTGATGGTCGGGATGGGCTGACCCAGTCCTGCGGCTTGACCCAGGCTGAGGCGGAGTTGATGAGCAAGCTTCACAAGAGCAGCTAGAAACCTGTAGGAGCGAGCCTGCTCGCGATGGACGTTAACGATGACGCGGGTTTCCTGAAGAAACGCGGTGCTCATACCTCCATCGCGAGCAGGCTCGCTCCTACAGTGGTTCTATGCCGGGCACAAAATCACTGCAGACACCTGTGGGAGCGAGCTTGCTCGCGATGGCGCCCTTGAAATTTCAGTAGTCATCCCCGCGTTCGGTGACGTCCTTCTCCACCATCAACGCATCCGGATCCTGCCCCGCCGGAAACTTCCCCTTCAAACTCCACGCAAACGCAATGATCTCGGCAATCGTCAGATAGAGCTCCTGGGGAATGCTGTCCCCCAGCTCCATCCTCGCCAACAACCTCACCAGCTCGGCGTTCTCGTAGATCGGCACTTCGCAGTCGCGGGCGATGCGCAGGATTTCTTCCGCGAGCTCTTCGTCGCCCTTGGCGGTGAGGGTGGGGGCGTGGGTGCCGTCGTATTTGAGGGCGATGGCCTGGCGTGGGGCGTTGGGGTTTTTCATGCGGTTTCGTCGACCCAGCGTTGTTCGAGGCGGGTTTGCGGGCCTTGGGGTGGTGTGCCGAGGTGGCAGTCCAGGTCGCCGACGTTGAGGCCGGCGGACAGTAGGCGGTTACGCAGGCCGGCCAGATTGCTTTCGATCAGGCTGGCGGTGTACGGCCGCTCGGCCCAGAGCTGGCTGGAGAGGCTGCCCTTGATCAGTTGCGCCTGGATTTGCAGCGGCCCCAAAGGCTCCATGGCGAAGGCCAGTTCCACGCGCCACAACTGCTGCTTGGGTTCGCGTTCTTCGCGACGTTCCTTTGGCGGTTCTTTTTCGGGGGCGTCCTCACGCTGGAACTTGACCTGCAGTGGCACGATGTCTTGCAGATTGCGCATCGGGATTTCCAGCTGCCAGGTGCTCATCAGCCGTCCGTCGGCAGTAACGCCGGTTTGTTCCAGGCTCGACAGCTGATGGCTTTGCAGGCGTGAAACCGCGGCGGCGGCCAGGCGCAGCAGGTGTTCGAGGTCGCCTTCACCCTCGGCGCTTTGCAGCTGGCGTTCGGGCAGCGGGAAACTGCTCGGCGACGGTTTGGCACTGACCTGGCCGAGCATGCCCAGGGCATTACGGACAAAATTCGGCATGGCCTGGGCCAGGGTATTGGCGGCGATGATCGCGCCGAGGCCGGTGTGGGCCGGCAAGCCCTGACTCAATTGCGCGACCAGTTTGAGCAAATCGCCTTTCATGTCCGGCGCGAGCGCCGGGTTCTGCCCGCTCAGCAGTTTGCTTTCGAGGAACGCACCGCTGCTGGCCAGGGCCAATGCCAGGCCCTTGGGGGTGCTCAGTTGCTGGACATCCGGCAGGCCGGCGAGCAGGCGGGCAGCGACGCTACGCAGTTCGGCGGAGGTCTGGTCCGAGGCCGGAAGGTTCTGCAGGAGCTTGAGCAAGCCATCCAGCGAGCCTTGGCGGCTTTGCTGGTCGACCAGTTGCTGGGTCACCGCCAATTGTTCCTGGCGGCTGCTCAGGGGCACGAACTTCACGGTCTGGGCGTCCTGCACCTGGGCGCTCAGCAAGGTGCCGATACGCAATGGCTGCGGACTGTCGATGCTCAGGGTGCTGCCGCTCAGTGCGGTATTGAGCAGGCCCACCATCGAGCGAAATACCATGGGTTGGCCGGGTACCTGTGGCAGCACCTGCGAGGTCAGCACTTTGCCCTGCAGCAGGGTGCCCACGGGCAGTTGCGCGGTGTCGATTCTAGTGAGGGTGGCGACGCTGGAGGCGATAGCCTGCTGCACCGTCACGGCCAGGTTGCCGGCCGAGGGTTGGCTGACGAGCAGCGTCGTGCCCTGGGCCAGCGGTTGATTGCTGGTGGTCTGCACCGTGGTCTGGCGGCCGCTGTCGAGGGTGACCTTGAGCAGCATCTGGAAAGTCTGATCCGCCTGCTTGAGCGACAACACTTCGGCCTGGGCGGTTTGACCGACGCTGATCAGCCCCTCCACCGGTGTCAGCAATTTGAGCAACTCACCGCTGACCACCTGCGGGCGTGACGTCGCCGGGATGGTTTGCGGTAGCGGGAGGATGTTCATTTCGCCTGTCATACGCGGTCACAACCTGAGGAAAATGCACTCTTTAGAGTAAGGCCTGGCATGTATAATGCCGCGCCGTTGTATCCAAAAATGGCGAAAACTTTGCAAATGTTTGACGCAGCTCTCTAGAACAAGACGTCATTGCATCTATGCTGCATCTCTTTAACGGCCGCGTCAGTGCCGACTTGAACCGTATAAGGCCCATGAACCCTTGACCAGTCCTGTCCTGCAAACCGTTGCCCTTGCCTGTGAGCGAGACCTTCGGCTGCTCTTCGAAAATCTCGATTTGAGACTGACCAGTGGCGAAATGGTGCAAATCAGTGGCCCCAACGGCAGTGGCAAGACCAGCCTGCTGCGCCTGCTCTCGGGGCTGATGCAGCCGACCGCCGGTCAGGTGCTGCTCAACGGCGAGCCGCTGAACGAACAACGCTTTGAGCTGGCGCGCAACCTGCTGTGGATCGGCCACGCGGCCGGGATCAAGGATTTGCTGACACCGGAAGAGAACCTGAGCTGGCTATGTGCCTTGCATCATCCGGCGACCCATGAGGCGATCTGGCAGGCGCTGGCCGCGGTCGGGCTGCGGGGGTTCGAGGATGTTCCCTGTCATACGTTGTCCGCCGGTCAGCAGCGTCGCGTCGCCTTGGCGCGCTTGTATCTGGACAGCCCGCCGCTGTGGATCCTCGATGAACCCTTTACCGCCCTCGACAAGCAGGGCGTGGCTCAACTCGAAGAACACCTGGCCGGCCACTGTGAACGCGGTGGCATGGTGGTGTTGACCACTCATCACACGCTGAGCCGGATGCCGGCCGGTTATCGCGACATCGATCTGGGGAGCTGGGCCGTATGAGTGTTTTCGGCCTGCTGGTCGCCCGCGAGGCTCGTCTGCTGTTCCGTCGTCCGGCGGAGTTGGCCAATCCACTCGTATTCTTCGCCATCGTGGTATCCCTGTTCCCGCTGGCGGTCGGCCCCGAGTCTCAATTGTTGCAAACCTTGTCTCCGGGACTGGTCTGGGTCGCGGCACTTTTATCGGTTCTGCTCTCGCTGGACGGGCTTTTCCGCAGTGATTTCGAAGACGGTTCGCTTGAACAGTGGGTCCTTTCGCCGCACCCCCTGGCTCTTCTGGTATTGGCCAAAGTGCTGGCACACTGGGCTTTTTCCGGCCTGGCACTGGTTTTGCTCGCGCCTTTACTGGCGTTGATGCTCGGCCTGCCTGCCGCCTGTCTGCCGGTGTTGCTGCTTTCGTTGCTGCTCGGTACACCGGTACTGAGCTTGCTCGGTGCGGTGGGTGCGGCACTGACCGTGGGCTTGAAGCGCGGTGGCCTGTTACTGGCACTGCTGATTCTGCCGCTGTACATCCCGGTGTTGATCCTTGGCAGTGGCGCCTTGCAGGCTGCCTTGCAGGGCATGCCGGCGACCGGTTATCTCCTGTGGCTTGGTAGCCTGACCGCCCTGGCGATAACCCTGACACCTTTTGCAATAGCTGCTGGCCTGAAGATCAGCGTCGGCGAATAATAATGAGGCCTGGTTAAAAATTAACCACTCTTTTTGAAAAAAAGCAGGCCCTGGCTCTTCACAGTAAAGAGCAACCGTGACGGAAACAGAGTATGAACTGGACGTGGTTTCACAAGCTTGGCTCGCCCAAATGGTTTTACGGCATCAGCGGCAAAATGCTGCCCTGGCTGAGCGTCGCGGCGTTGCTGCTGATCAGCGTTGGCGTGGTCTGGGGCCTGGCCTTCGCGCCGCCGGACTACCAGCAGGGCAACAGTTTTCGCATCATCTACATCCACGTCCCGGCCGCGATGCTGGCGCAGTCCATCTACGTGATGCTGGCGGTGTGCGGCATCGTCGGGCTGGTATGGAAGATGAAACTGGCCGACGTCGCCCTGCAATGCGCGGCGCCCATTGGTGCCTGGATGACCGCCGTGGCGTTGGTCACCGGCGCGATCTGGGGCAAGCCGACCTGGGGCTCGTGGTGGGTCTGGGATGCACGCCTTACGTCCATGTTGATTCTGCTATTCCTGTACTTCGGTCTCATTGCGCTGGGCAACGCCATCAGCAATCGTGACAGCGCGGCCAAGGCTTGCGCGGTGCTGGCGATCGTCGGCGTGATCAACATCCCGATCATCAAGTACTCGGTGGAGTGGTGGAACACCCTGCACCAGGGCGCGACCTTCACCCTCACCGAAAAACCGGCGATGCCCGCCGAAATGTGGCTGCCACTGCTGCTGACGGCGTTGGGGTTCTACTGTTTCTTCGGCGCGGTCCTGCTGCTGCGCATGCGTCTTGAAGTGCTCAAGCGCGAAGCCCGGGCCAGTTGGGTCAAGGCCGAAGTGGAAAACAGCCTGGAGGTTGCTCGATGAGTTTTGCTTCATTCGGCGACTTCCTCGCCATGGGTCATCATGGCCTGTATGTCTGGTCAGCCTATGGCATCTGCCTGGCGGTATTGGCCCTCAACGTGGCGGCGCCGATCCTGGCCCGCAAGCGGTATCTGCAACAAGAGGCGCGTCGTTTGCGCCGGGAGAACGGCAAGTGAATCCGCTGCGCAAAAAGCGTCTTATCATCATTCTCGCAATCCTGGTCGGGGTCGGTGCTGCCGTCGGCCTGGCCCTGAGCGCCCTGCAGCAGAACATCAATCTGTTTTACACACCAACGCAGATCGCCAACGGTGAAGCGCCACAAGACACGCGCATTCGTGCTGGCGGCATGGTCGAGAAGGGCTCGCTGGAGCGTTCCGGCGACTCCCTGGACGTGAAGTTCGTCGTCACCGACTTCAACAAATCCGTGACCATCACCTATCGCGGCATCCTTCCGGACCTGTTCCGCGAAGGGCAGGGCATCGTCGCCCTTGGCAAGATCAATGCCGATGGCGTGGTGGTGGCCGATGAAGTGCTGGCCAAGCACGACGAGAAGTACATGCCGCCGGAAGTGACCAAGGCGTTGAAAGACAGCGGTCAATCGGCTCCAACGCCCGCGAAGGAGGGTTGATCCATGACATCCGGCATCTTTATTCCCGAGTTGGGTCATCTGGCGATGATCCTGGCCCTGTGCTTCGCCCTGGCCCAGGCCGTGGTGCCATTGCTCGGCGCCTGGCGCGGTGACCGCCTGTGGATGAGCCTGGCCCAGCCGGCCGCGTGGGGGCAGTTCACCTTCCTGGTGTTTGCCTTCGGTTGCCTGACCTACGCCTTCATGGTCGATGACTTCTCCGTGGCCTATGTGGCCAACAACTCCAACAGTGCCTTGCCGTGGTACTACAAGTTCAGCGCCGTGTGGGGGGCCCACGAAGGTTCCCTGCTGTTATGGGCCTTGATCCTCGGCGGCTGGACCTTCGCGGTGTCGGTGTTCTCCCGGCAGTTGCCGCAGGTCATGCTGGCCCGCGTTCTGGCGGTGATGGGCATGATCAGCACCGGTTTCCTGCTGTTCCTGATCATGACGTCCAACCCGTTCAAGCGCATCCTGCCGCAAATGCCCAGCGACGGTGCCGACCTCAACCCGCTGCTGCAAGACATCGGCCTGATCGTGCACCCGCCGATGCTGTATATGGGCTACGTCGGATTCTCGGTGGCCTTCGCCTTCGCCATCGCCGCGCTGATGGGCGGTCGCCTGGATGCCGCGTGGGCGCGCTGGTCGCGTCCATGGACTATCGTCGCCTGGGCGTTCCTCGGCATTGGCATCACCCTGGGTTCGTGGTGGGCCTACTACGAACTCGGCTGGGGTGGCTGGTGGTTCTGGGACCCGGTGGAAAACGCCTCGTTCATGCCATGGCTGGTGGGCACCGCACTGATTCACTCGTTGGCGGTCACGGAAAAACGTGGCGTGTTCAAGAGCTGGACCGTGTTGCTGGCCATCGCCGCGTTCTCCTTGAGCCTGCTGGGCACCTTCCTCGTGCGTTCCGGCGTGCTGACCTCGGTGCACGCCTTTGCGTCCGACCCGGAGCGCGGGGTGTTCATCCTGATTTTCCTGTTGTTCGTGGTCGGTGGTTCGCTGACGCTGTTCGCCCTGCGCGCTCCAGTGGTCAAGAGTCAGGTCGGCTTCAACCTCTGGTCCCGGGAAACCCTGCTGCTGGGCAACAACCTGGTGCTGGTGGTGGCCGCGTCGATGATCCTGCTCGGCACCCTGTATCCGCTGATTCTGGACGCCATGACCGGCGCCAAGCTGTCGGTCGGCCCGCCGTACTTCAACGCGCTGTTCATTCCGTTGATGGCATTGCTGATGGTGGTGATGGCAGTCGGCATGATCGTGCGCTGGAAAGACACCCCGGTGAAATGGCTGGTGAGCATGCTCACCCCGGTATTGCTTGGCAGCGCCGCGATGGCCGTAGTGGCCGGCGTCGCCTACGGCGATTTCAACTGGGCCGTGCTCGCGACCTTCATGCTCGCCGCCTGGGTGTTGCTGGCCGGTGTGCGTGACATCTTCGACAAGACCCGCCACAAGGGCCTGATCAAAGGTTTGCCGACCCTGACCCGCAGCTACTGGGGCATGCAGGTTGCGCACCTGGGCATTGCCGTGTGTGCGCTGGGCGTGGTGCTGTCGAGCCAGAACAGTGCCGAGCGCGACCTGCGCCTGGCGCCGGGCGAGTCCATGGACCTGGCCGGCTACCACTTCATCTTCGAAGGCGCCAAGCACTTCGAAGGTCCGAACTTCACGTCCGACAAGGGCACCGTCCGAGTGATCCGCAACGGCAAGGAAGTCAGCGTGCTGCACCCGGAAAAACGCCTGTACACCGTGCAGAACTCGGTGATGACCGAAGCGGGTATCGACGCCGGTTTCACCCGCGACCTCTATGTCGCCCTCGGTGAACCGTTGGGCAATGGCGCCTGGGCCGTGCGCGTGCACGTCAAGCCGTTCGTGCGCTGGATCTGGTTCGGCGGGCTGTTGACCGGTCTCGGTGGGCTGCTGGCAGCACTGGATCGACGTTATCGGGTCAAGGTGAAATCCAAGGTGCGTGAAGCACTGGGCATGTCGGGAGCCACTGCATGAAGCGTTGGTTGATGTTGTTGCCACTGGCGATTTTTCTGGTGGTCGCTGTATTCCTTTACCGTGGGTTGTACCTGGATCCGGCTGAGCTGCCTTCGGCCATGATCAACAAGCCGTTCCCGGAGTTTTCCCTGCCGTCGGTGCAGGGCGACAAGACCCTGACCCGCGCGGACATCCTCGGCAAACCGGCGCTGGTCAACGTCTGGGGCACCTGGTGCATTTCCTGCCGGGTCGAGCACCCGGTGCTGAACAAGCTGGCCCAGCAAGGCGTGGTGATCTACGGCATCAACTACAAGGACACCAACGCCGATGCCTTGAAGTGGCTGACGGACTTCCACAACCCGTATGTACTGGACATTCGTGACGACGAAGGCTCGCTGGGCCTCAACCTCGGTGTGTACGGCGCGCCGGAAACCTTCTTCATCGACGCCAAGGGCATCATCCGCGACAAGTTCGTCGGCGTGATCGATGAGCAGGTCTGGCGCGAAAAACTGGCGGGCAAGTACCAGGCGCTGGTCGATGAGGCCAAGCCATGAAGCGCTGGATAGCTGCCGCTGTTCTGGGCTTGAGCCTGGCGGGCGTGGCCCACGCCGCGATCGACACTTACGAGTTCGCCAAGGAAGGTGATCGCGAACGCTTTCGCGAGCTGACCAAGGAACTGCGCTGCCCCAAGTGTCAGAATCAGGACATCGCCGATTCCAACGCACCGATTGCCGCCGACCTGCGCAAAGAGATTTTCCGCATGCTCGGCGAGGGCAAGGACAACCAGCAGATCATCGATTTCATGGTCGACCGCTACGGTGATTTCGTCCGCTACAAACCGGCCCTGAACGCCAAGACCGCCTTGCTCTGGTTCGGCCCCGCCGGCCTGCTGCTGGGTGGTGTCGTGATCATCGCGGTGATCGTCCGCCGTCGTCGCGTGCAACGCGCCGACACCCCGGGCTCGCTGTCTGCCGAGGAGCGCTCGCGCCTCGACCAACTGTTGGATAAAACCAAGAATGATTGATTTCTGGCTCGCTGCAGGTCTGCTGCTTCTGGTTGCCCTGAGTTTTCTGTTGATCCCGGTTCTGCGCAGCCGCCGCGCCCAGCGCGAAGAGGATCGTACCGCCCTGAACGTCGCGCTTTATCAGGAGCGTGTGGCTGAGTTGCAGACTCAGCAGGAAGAGGGCGTGCTCGATGCGACGCAAATGGACGCCGGTCGTGCCGAAGCCGCTCGTGAGTTGCTCGCGGACACCGAGGGCGTCGAAGCGCCGCGGGTGTCGCGTCTGGGCAAACCCTTGCCGTTGCTGGCGGCCGTTCTGGTGCCGGTGCTGGGCCTGGGGCTGTACATGCATTACGGCGCCAGCGACAAGGTCGAACTGACCCGTGAGTTCTCCCAGGCACCCAAGTCGATGGAAGAGATGACCCAGCGCCTGGAGCGTGTGGTCGCCGCTCAACCGGATTCCGCCGAAGGCATGTACTTCCTCGGTCGCACCTACATGGCTCAGGATCGCCCGGCGGATGCGGCGAAGATGTTCGAACGCACGGTGAACCTGGCCGGTCGTCAGCCCGAGTTGCTCGGTCAATGGGCCCAGGCCCAGTACTTCGCTGATGGCAAGAAGTGGTCGGACAAGGTCCAGGCCCTGACCGACGAAGCGCTCAAGGCCGATCCGAAGGAAGTCACCAGCCTCGGCCTGCTCGGCATCGCCGCGTTTGAAGGCGAACGCTATCAGGACGCTATCGACTATTGGAATCGCCTGCTGGCGCAACTGCCGCCGGACGACCAGTCCCGTGAGGCGTTGCAAGGCGGGATCACCCGGGCCACGGAGAAGCTGGTGGCCAGTGGCGGCAAGGTTGCGCAAGCGCCGGCGGCCAAGGCCTCGGCCGTCCTCAAGGTCAGCGTCGATCTGGCTGCGGATTTGAAAGCCAAGGTTCAGCCGGGTGATAGCGTGTTCATTTTCGCCCGTGCGATGTCCGGCCCGCCGGCCCCGCTGGCGGTCAAGCGCATGACCGTGGCGGACTTGCCGGTGACTGTCGAACTGGGCGATGCCGACGCGATGATGCCGCAATTGAAACTGTCGAACTTCCCTGAAGTCCAACTGGTTGCGCGCATTTCCCGTGCTGGCAAACCGACCGCCGGCGAGTGGATCGGTCGCAGCCAGCCCCTGGCCAGCAGCACCACCGCGCCGCAAACACTGATCATCGACAGCCCGGACAAATAACAGGAAAACGCAATCATGACCGCATTCGCTCGTATCACCCTGCTCAGCGTCGTTATGGGGTTAAGTGCTTGTGCGGTCCAGCAGCCGACGGAGCATCAGGCACCGCCACCGTTTCCGCCGTCGCAGCCGAGTCCCACGCCATCGACGTCGCCTGTGCCAAGTAAACCGAGCATTCCGGCCAAACCCTCCAAGCCGTTGCCACGCACCTCAGCCAGCTTCGCGCCGCCACCTGGGGGGAATAGCCATTGGGACCAGAAGCTTGGGGTGTATGTGTTGGATGACCAGCCCAATACCTTTTATCGCCAGCGTACCTATTACCGCTGGGATAACGGCTGGAGCCGGTCGATCAGTCCTAACGGGCCGTGGGAAGATACTGATATTCACGGAGTGCCGGGGGGGCTGGGGCGGCAATTCGGGCAGTGAGGTAACAAGGCGACTTTCGGGTCGCCTTTTTTGTGCCTGCTGAATAATTTGGCTCAGCCGCAATTCCTGTAGGAGTTGGCTTGCCAGCGATGGCGGCCTTCGGGCCGGCCAGGTTCTTGGGTGATTGAGTACATATCCGTTTCTGCGGTAACGGCGGCTTATGGTTTCGCCCTTACGGCGAGTCCCTTTTGGCAAACGCCCCAAAAGGAACCAAAAGGTCTCGCCCCGGTATGACTCACCCACATAGGTAACAAAACAGTTCAAGCACATAGGTAACAGTCTTTAACTGGCACTGGTCGATTCCGAGGATCTGACCATGCCGTGGCGAGAGCTGAAACCTATGGACCTGAAAGT